>JAPKGD010000566.1 GCA_026648125.1 Bdellovibrionales bacterium
GGCCCATGCCATTGCCGAGCTTTCTGGAGTTCTTAAAGGACACTCGTCATCCTTGGCGAGTTCGGTTCAGATGCTTGACGCACTCGTGCACGGTCTCTCTGATGATCTGAAGTTTCAGGCGAAGATGCCGCCCGCAAAATCAAGTGCTTCAAAAGGGGCAGGTTCGTTGAAAGCGGCATCTTAGGGAGCGTTGACAAAGAGATTTTGGGGAGTCGATAATAACTGTGTAATTTCAACGTTAGGGAAGTCATCAAGTGAGAAAAATACTCCTGGTTGTATTTATGGTGTCGGCGCTTTCTCCCATGGTGTTTCAGGTGGATCTTCGCCCAACTCTGTTAATGGCCTGGGCGGACTCGGATCAGGATAAAGAACTGATCAAGGCCTGCATGCAAGGTGACCTTGGTGCGGCTAAGGGATTAGTTGATAAAGGTGCAAACGTGAATGGGGGTACAGATAAAGGTTTGACTCCCCTCATGCTGAGTTCTCTTCAAGGGCATTCAGAAGTTGTTAAATATTTGATTTCAAAAAAGGCGGATGTAAACGCGAAGGACGTGACGGGGACAAGTGCGCTGATGGCTGCGGCCAAGCGGGGGCACGCGGCTGTTATCCAGATTCTTTTAGATGCGGGAGCAAACGTGAATTACCAGTCGGATAAAGGGCTCACGGCCTTGGCCTTGGCCGCAATGGATGGGCACCTTGATGCCGTAAAAGCGTTGGTTGCAAAGGGTGCTGATTTAAACTCAAAAGCTGGAAACGGTCTCACACCCCTTGGCTTTGCCTCCCTCGGCAACCATGCCGCGGTTATCGACTTTCTCAAATCCAAAGGCGCCCAATAAGAAGGTACCTGGTTGTTTTTTGGCCCGCGCCGCGCAAGGGACAGCTCCCCCCGCCGGTTTTGGGCCTAGTCCCCACTATTTCAATTTAGACCAATCTCTGATAGTTACAGAAATTCATTAATCTGGCATCGAAGTTGCCAAAGGGCTCTACATATGAAGATCCGATTTTCATCTATCGTGTTTGGGGTCGTTCTTTTGTCTCAGGTTGCATCTGGGACGGGAGCAGAAGATCCAAAGAGCCCTTCTTTGACTTTGTGTGAACAAATTGTGGCAGAGGGGGCAGACGCCGCTGTTTTGGCGCTTTCTGGTCAAGATGCGATTGAGTCGCAACAGATCTTTGAGTTTGAAGGCCATTCCTATTCAATTGCAGTTGTACCAGAGATTGAGGCGAGACTGACCTTCTTGGATTCCAAAAAATCAAACTCAAGCCTAGCAAGTGAGTTATTGTCACGATTTTACCCAGTCATGGTCGATTCGGTTAAGGTAAGAACTTTGGGTCAGGCTATGTTTTGGCACGAAAAATGGGATGGCGCGGTTTACTTGGCTCCGCTTTCTTCTCAGTTTGAACATTTTCATGAGTCGGGAATTTCTGATTTGAAAAATGATCGCTCAGTCAAGTTGCGGGAATGGAATTTAAAACCAGAAGTGAATGACCAGCGGGTCTCCTTTTTGCCGAATGAGATACTCTACGGTGAGTCTTACAACATAAATGATTCGGCATTTGCTTCGGACAGACCCTTTGGAAGGGGGCACAGTCGTGATTACATCAACGTTGCGCACTGGGTTGGCTGGCAGAGTGAGACCGCGCTCTATTACGATTTACTGGGCAGTGATTTGCAAGAAAAAGGCTGGGCTGTTCGCATCAAAATGTGGTCGCCAAAAAGCAAAGCGGTTTCCAATCAATTGGCGTCTCTATTGCCGAAATTTACGGACAAAACAAGGTCTATGGCAATATATTTATGGGTTATAATAATATCGATGG
>JAPKGD010000567.1 GCA_026648125.1 Bdellovibrionales bacterium
ATATTGATCATCTCATATTACCAGATGAATTTACCCTTTCGGGCATTGTCCTAGGGCTTTTGGGTGCATGGCTCAATCCAGAGAGAGAATTTTTGCCATCTCTTTATGGGGTCCTCATGGGAGGAGGTTTTTTGTGGGCGGTCGCCTACGTATACTATGCGTTGAGAGGACAGGAAGGCATGGGTGGGGGAGACATTAAGCTTATTGCGTGGATTGGAGCTGTATTGGGCTGGGCATCGATCCCCTTTGTCATTCTAGGAGCCAGCATCATTGGAGCGGTTTTTGGTTTGGTCCAGGCAAGAGGTCGCCAAACTGGACTAAAAACCAGTATTCCATTCGGGCCCTTTTTAGCTTTAGCTGCCATTCTTTATGTTTTTGGTGGCAATCGGATTGGTGAGTGGTACCTCAGCCTGTTCTTTCCCGGATATGCGGGCTGAATTGACAATTGATTCCTCGTTCGATCTAATCTTTAGAGAGTAAGAGTAGTTACTGCGCCGAGACATACAAAAATAGGAAGGGCCGTAGCGTGTTTTTTTTCGGGGCAAAGAAACTCCTAGGTCTGGATATTGGTAGTAGCACAATCAAATTGGCTGAGGTCGAGGTCGGCCGTACAGGTGCAATGTTAAATGCATTTGCAATGACCGCGACGCCTCCCCAATCCGTAGCCGCTGGAGACATCATCGATGCAGGGTCTGTTGCGCAGGCCGTGGCTTCACTCTACCAAGAGCTGGGAACAAAGCGACGCCATGTAGCTGTTGCGCTTTGGGGAAGTTCGGTCATTGTTAAAAAAATCAGTATCCCAAGAATGGACGAAAAAGTTGTAGGTGAACAGATTCGCTGGGAAGCGGAACAATACATTCCCTTCGACATCAATGAGGTAAATTTAGCATACAAAGTTTTAAAGGGTCTTCCTCAGAACCCAGAGACCATGGACATTCTTGTTGTGGCAGCTCGGCGGGAGCAAGCTTTTAAATATGCGGAGGTTGTTGAGGGAGCCGGTCTGCAGTGCTCGGTTTTGGATGTTGGCGGATTTGCACTGGCGAACTGTTTTGAGGCGAATTATGGAACTCTTTCGGGTCAGGCTGTTGCGCTTTTGAACGTAGGTGCGAGTGCAACTAATTTGGTGATTGTAGAAAGTGGTGAAGTGGTTTTTTGCCGAGACCTTCCGGTGGGAGGCCTCACCTACACGGGTGAAATTCAAAAGGCCCTCTCGGTAAGTATTGAAGAGGCAGAATCGATCAAGTTAAGCGCCTGTTCGGGGCAAGAAGCCCCCGAAGAAGTGCCCAATATTATTCGATCCACAAACGAAATGTTGGCGGAGGAGTTTCGTGGAAGCTTTGATTTTTTTCTAAATACGAATGCCAATACGGCCCTTAGAAAGTGCTTTCTTTCTGGCGGTGGTTCTCGTGTTCCCGGTCTCAAAGAACACCTCTCACAAGCTTTTAATATGCCTGCGGAGACTTTTGATCCACTTGTCGGTGTAAGTATGTCGAGTCGAAATTTGACTCCTGAATTCGCAGCAGAAATAAAGGATTTCTTAGCTGTTTCTTTAGGTCTCGGGATGCGAAAAGTGGGTGATTCGTGATTAAGGTCAACCTACTTCAGGCGAGGTCGTCTAGAACTGCAACTGGGCAGGCGCCTGTAGATGGAACTTCAACTGAAGTTCTTGGGTCAACTGCGGCAACTCTCTCTAAGGCTCTTAATAACGAATTTACTAAGCCGGCCATCATAAATTTATTGGTTATAGTATCTGTTCCGGGGTCTCTTATCTTTTATGAAC
>JAPKGD010000568.1 GCA_026648125.1 Bdellovibrionales bacterium
CGCCCGCGTCGCGGCGTCCTCCAGGATGTCCGTGCTCATGGTTTTTTCGCTCCCGTCAGGGTGAGGGGAATCCAGACCGTCCGCATCTTCCGTCCCCCGACGTCCCCGTCGGAGCCGTTCCAGACGGCGAAGGCCACGAGCGACGTGCCCCCGGGCGCAAGGCCGGACGGAAGCGGCCTCGTGATGACGACCGCCCATCCGGCATCAAAAAGAAATCGAGCCCAAGGAGAAAGCTGGTAACGCAAAAGAGCTCCGGCACGAAAGCCGGTTCCGGCCCCTTCGTCTTTACCTTCCGAAAAACTTTGTGCGGCAGAGGCAAGCCACCACTCTCCGGACCAGGGTCTTGTGAGTTGAGTTTCGGAATCAGAAATTGGCGCGAGCATACGGGTCTCCGCAGATGGCGGAACCAAGGTCAGCGATTCTTCTTGGGTCGCAATTGACCCCAATGAAAACACCGCGACCACTCCCAAAAGGGCTATTTGCCACGCACTCTTCATCATTTGCCTACGTACCGCACCCTCAAAGCATCTTGAGAATCAACACGCATCCACGCATGGGCAAAAACACTTACAAAGCCCGTTCCTAACAGCGATTTCGCTAAGTCATTGAAAACACTGGGGCCTTAAACCCAATCTTCACAACAACGGTGGCCAAATTTTGGCCAATTACGAAAAATGTCGGGTACTTAGAGCTGGTGATTACCCTCGCCGCAAAATCTGTTACCAACGAGAGCTTGTCAACGGAGGGCCCATGAAATTTCCTGTAGATTTTTCATGATTCTTGAGAACCTGACAGAATCCTAACGATCATTTAATCGATTCAAGAAACCTTAACGTACGCACCCCGAACCAACTCATCTTTTCCCCATCTATGAGTGCACAAGGAAAACCCAAGCTTTCAACATACTCCCGCTCCCGCGCAAATGGATAAGGTTCAGTCGACAGCAGTAGGAGCGTTGATTGTGGGTCATAGTTTTTTAGTTCGAATTCGAAGTATTTTTTAGTTTGCGTTGGGAGCAAACCTTCGAGCCCCAAGGCGCTCAAGACTGAACCAATGAATGTTTCACGAGAGACCGCCATAAACGGATTTTTCCATATGACGTACAAAATCTGTTCTATTGGCTGCGCTGGCTTTCTCCACCACTCAAGAATTCCTGGTGTGTCATAAAGAGGTCGATTAAATTTTCTAGCCTCAATTTGGCGCCAACGTACAGCCCACTCATTAAGGGTCCGATTGGCAAATTGCTCCGCCAACATCTCAAGCTCCCGACTTACCGAATGAAGATCCGTTACATGGGTTGCAACAAAAGGAAATGGAGATGCCTCAGCAATTTTCTTTGGATTCTCTTCTTTATCCAGAAGCAAAAGATCTGGCTTTAACTCACCGACCCGATTCCAATTGATATCTTTTGTTCCACCGACAACAGGGATTGATTTAACTGTGGCCTCTGGATGGATACAGTAGCGCGTTCGCCCGACCACATTGACACCGGCTTCAATCAAAGTTTCTGTCCACGAAGGAACGAGACTGACAATTCGCATAAGAATGGTTACCACGTCTCAAGAAGACTCACCACATTCCAATTCTAGCAAAGGTTTTGCTTCTCTTATGCCGCTGAGATAGTCTCCCGACACGGAGGGAAATTATGCGAGAATTCAATCCGATGCGGCAATTGCCCCATGGAGCGGGCTGGAAAAAAGGCGACGTCTTAGTGCTATTTGGTGAACTCTTTCAAAGGGGTTACGCCAACGGACTGGTTGACGAAGCTAAAAAAATT
>JAPKGD010000569.1 GCA_026648125.1 Bdellovibrionales bacterium
GCCACGGCAAATTCACCCGAGGAAATGCTTGCACTTCTTCGGCGGGAAGTAAAAGTCTACCACCGACTGGGCGAGCCAGTATTGGCTTATAGTTCCGGACCTGGGGAAAGACACCTTGTGTATTCTCGGGCGGGAAGTGTTTTTGAGCGATTGGCAACCACGCCATGGCCCCAGTCCTTGCGATTGCGAAAGAACGATCAAGAGGACAGTCAGTATTTAGCAAATCAATTTGGCCGACCCGTGGGGCGGGTGGTTGCGATTCCTTTGGTGGCGAGAAAGTCAGAAGACGGCGGCCTGCAACCGACTCTGTTCTTTGAGCATCAACTCAAGGAAGACGAAATTGACCATTTTTTGCGATTCGTCTCGGAGCGCCTTCAAGTTCTTTCAGTAGCACTCGATCGTTTGCTTCTAGAAATGGACCTGCGAAGGGCTACATATCTTTGGGAACATACCTTTGATGGACTCGAAGATCCCGTTGCTATCATTGACCTCGAGTACAGCTTAATGAGAAGCAACAAGGCGTTTTTGCTCGGTGAGCGTGTGGAACAATGTCATGTCGCATTCAATCGGGTTGAAAGTCCCTGTTCGGGTTGCCCACTTCGAACAGCGATTGCCTCGGGCCAGCCGACGCGGGCGCTCGTAAGGCGAGGAGATGAGGTCTTTGCGGTGCACAGCTATCCCATTCGGCTGGAGCAGGGGGAGCATGCGACGACGGCTGTGAACCACTATGTCAATGTCACAGAAGCGCTTTCTCTGCAGGAAAAGATTGTCCAAACCGAAAAGATGGCGGCACTGGGACACCTCGCGGGTCACATTGCCCATGAGCTCAACAACCCACTCACGGGAATTCGGGGTCTCGCCCAAATTTGGTTTTCACAGCAGGACATGCCAGAGACGGTTCGCTCTGATCTCAAAGAAATCGAAAATGCAGCAGAACGGTCTCAGACGATTATAACAAATTTATTAAATTTTTCCCGAGCAGGTCAAAATGAAGACAAGCAGACGGTGGACTTTAACGAAGTGGTCCGTCGTACACTCCCTCTCCTAAAGACGGCCCTTCACCAACACTCCCTCGATGTGGAATATGCCGAGGAAGGAGCCTGGGTAAGAGCTGATGCACAACTCTTAAGTCAGGTCATTTTTAATTTAATCAAGAACGCATGCCAGGCCATGGACAAAAAGGGACAGATTGGCGTTCGACTGTCGTTGCATCAGCGCGATGGAGTGGACTATTGGGGGCTAGAGGTGAGTGACACTGGGGTAGGGATGTCTCAGGAGCAGCTGGAGAATCTATTTACTCCTTTCTTTACCACGAAAGAAGAGGGCGAGGGGACAGGACTTGGACTTAGCTTAAGTCAGAGTCTCGTGAGAAAATTTGGGGGAGAAATTGAAGTGCAGTCGCAAGTTGGAAAGGGCTCCCAATTTCTTGTTCTCTTACCGAAGGGTCAGAAATGAAAGTGCTGATTGTTGATGATGAGCCCGCCGTTCGACTTTCATTGTCACGGGCCTTTTCAATGAAGGGCCATGAAGTTATTTTGGCAGAAGATGGATTAAAGGGCTTAGAAGCCTGGCAAAGCAAGGATCCTGATCTGGTTGTTCTCGATGTCCTTATGCCGGGCTTAAGCGGTCCCGCACTTCTTCAGGAGATTGGCGAGAAAAAGCGAGCAAAAGTTTTATTGATGTCTGCGTACTCGGGGGACTATGATTTAGAGAAAGTGAAAGCAATGGGCGCCGATGACTTTATTTCGAAGCCCTTTGCTGATATATTTTCGGTCG
>JAPKGD010000057.1 GCA_026648125.1 Bdellovibrionales bacterium
ACAGAAAATGAATTCTCCTCGTGTTTAAAGGTCCGCCAAACTTCATTTTCCACGGCGATTTCTTTTGAAGGCTCACCAACAAGAGTTAATGTGCGGAGTTGTGATGGGCGATTTTGAATCAATTCAGATTCTAGGCGATGTCTACGAGTATCACCGCTCTTTTGAAATGCGAGCTCGTGACGTGTAGAACCAACACTCGCGGGTCCACGAACCTCAGTGGGTTGGGGGTTCGAGCAAGATAAGCCAGAGATTTGGACTTGTGAATTGACTAATGCACTGACACTTTTTTGAATTTTCTCAGGCAAATTGTCCTGATCGGTCGTGGCACTCAGCTGCCAGCTCATGAGAAGAGCAAATGCCAAGGCATAAAAGACTAATGGAACTATCCCCACAGAGCGCATACGCAGAGATAGGGCAAATCTAAGGCCAGACCTTGGTCGGTAAACCCTCAATGAATTCGCAGAAGTCTTGCCGCGTTAAATCTGAGAAATAGCGTAAGACTCAGACAGCGACTGCTGCATTGACAATGATGCGATGAATTTGGCCAACGACCTCGCAGTAGGTCCTGGGGACATTGGTCCGGCATTTGCTCCTACAAGGTCTGGATGATCGAACAGTGGGGGGACATATGAATTTGAAACAACTTAAGATTGCTGCGATGTGGACTTCGGCCGTTTTGGCTCTGTCTGGATGCGGTCAGGGTTTCGTGGGATTTTCGAGTAGTTCTTCGAGCCACTCTCAATCGACAAACGAAGCTGCATTACAGGTGGAGAAGATCGAGAGCGAGGCGCTACTGGTTGAGGATGCCCTCGCTGAGGCGGAAGCGGCTTTGGATGCAGTGGTGAAGAATGGACAGATTTCTCTTCCCACTGGAGGCCCCAGTCTCTCCCTCACTACGACAAGTCTCACGGGATTACCGGAAAAACTTCGACAGGCTCTCGATAAGATATATGACAAACTCACTTTGCCAGTCGCTAAAGCAAAGGCGCTCATCGATCAGGCTCGCAATAAGATCACAGCGATTTTATTGCAGCTTGATCCAAACGATCCAAATCAGGCAAAGCTGATTGATCGATTAAACGAAATGTTAAATCGACTTGATCAAGTCGAAGCTCGGCTGGGTGAAGTCTATAAATTGGCTGCAGCTAAGGTTGATCTGTTGATTCAAAGGGTTGATGTCTTAATCGCGAAAGTCGATGCTTCAAATCCCATTATGTGGGTTCTTCTTAACGAGTTAAAGGAAGTCCGCCAGGTACTCGTTGATTTTAGAGACAAGCTGGCCTCCACTTAAAATTGACACCTAAAATCAGCTGTCAAGTCTCAGCAGGTCCCAAATATGGGACCTGCTGTAGTTTTAAGGGCTTAGACATTTTTGCCAAATCTCAAAATGAAGCGAAATCAGAGCCCTTTAAAGTTGATTTGAGTACCTGGACTTGCTCTTAGGGCGTCCAAGAGAGAAAATAGACTTAAGTTAACGACGTGGCGGTCGAAGGAGGAATCTTCAACGCACGATCGGCAGCAGCCCTTATTCTAAGCTCGGGCTATGAACCAGTGAAGGTTGTCAGTTGGCGAAAGGCGATCATTCTCTGGCTTCAGGACAAAGTTGAGGTTCTTGAGTATCATACTCAGACTATCTCTAGCCCGTCGCGAACTTTTCAGGTCCCCAGTGTGATCCGCTTAAAATCCTTTGTGCGACCTTATTTCTCAATGACGGTTCGTCTCTCTCGACAGAACATTTTCGTTCGCGATCATATGACTTGTCAGTATTGCTACAAACGTATTTCTGAGAAACGGCTTACCATTGACCATGTCCTTCCACTTTCAAAGGGTGGGCAGCATGAGTGGACCAACGTGGTTGCAGCCTGTTCGTCTTGCAACAATCGAAAAGGGAACCGAACACCAGAGCAGGCCAATATGCGTCTGCTCAAAGTGCCGATTGTTCCTAAGTGGCTCCCTAGCCACGAGGTTGATGTAAAGGCGGAGAGGGTTCCCTCCGCCTGGCGTCCTTATTTACGGCTCGTCAGCGACTGAGCGTCCATATAGGTTTCCTTCACAATCATGGCTTGTGGATCGTCCATAATCGTTCGCGCGGGAGCATTCGTTGGTGCATAGACCACAAGCTTTTCTCGCCCGCCACCCCGAGTGAGAGGAACACTTAAACTCTGGCCTGGTTCAAGCTCGATGACTTCGGGAATATCGCCATAGGCAGGATCCGTCGGTCGCGAACCCAGTTTTGCCCAATGGTTGAGCTGTCCACCCAGAAAGTCATCGGCCTCAAAGCCATCTGAATCTGCATAAAGGGTTGCGACTTTTACGGCCAGCTCGCCCGTGTCTCGAAGTTTTATCATCTTAAGAGGAGCTTCGATTACAGCTACAGTGGATTGGTTGTAGAGTCGCATGGGCTGGACGTCTACAATTGCTTCACCGTATGAAAGTGGTGCTTCTTCGCCTTTGGCAAGTTGTTCTTCGTATGCCATGCGAATCGATCGAGCTTTGACCGCATCAAGAAGTATAGAGTTGAATTCTAAGCTTCCCAGGCCAGAAAGGTTTCTCTGGGCGATTCCAACCAACTCCTGATCAGCCAACTGATCTTGATCAGAGTCAATTTGAACAGATACTTCGCAATAGTGCCAAGTGGTTGTTGGTTCATATAATTTCACCGCAACCTGCAACATATCCTGGTTCTCGCCATCCACAAATTTGCGAACGATTCGGTAGCCCGCGGACTCTAAATCACAGCTGCGACTACGAAAGCTATCGGTCACTTGGGGCCGGGCCTTTCTCTTGTCCTTTGCGATCAAATTAAACGCGAGAGCCTGGCCAGGTTGAGTGCCCGAATTGGTCAAAGTTAACTCAGCTAAGGATCCTGGAGCATCAATTGCGCTTGCTGCGTGGACTTTTAGGCTATCTGCTGCAATGGAGCTTATCTTTGTCACCACTGCGATCACCGGCACGGTCTGTTGTTTTCCGTCATTGGTCGAGATGATCACACGAGCATTTAACTCGGTGATCGCCTGATCCTTCGGTGTTGCCCGAACGGTTAACAGCACATCCACTGTTTTACTTTGACCGGCTGCAATCTGAACCGAAGATGGAACTCTCAACTGGAGAAAATCTGAGCTCTCGGCCGAAAGAGTAAATTCGAGGTTCTGGCTGCTGATATTAGTGAGAGTGAGTTGCCGACGTAAAGTCTTTGCTTCGCTCACCGCAAGATGTCCTAGCGAAAGAGCCGCCGGCTCCAATGTAAGCGCAGCTGTGGCGGCCGCGTATGTGCGTACCCGACCAGCCCCCTGCATCGAAAGCGGGTAGGTGTGGCCGGCTTCATTTTTTATCGATACAGCCGTGCTCATCGCCAGGCTCTTCAGAGCCTTCACGCTCAGGGCCGGATGGGCTTGCTTGAGAAGTGTCATCACCCCTGCGAGATGAGGTCCTGACATACTCGTGCCGCTCAAAGCAACGCCCTTATCGCCCTCTCCCATGGCTGCGGAAATGATATTGAGTCCTGGGCCCGCGATCTCAGGTTTTAATAAGTTGTCCTGAGAACGAGGTCCTTTTGAGGAAAAGTCAGTGAGGGTATCGATGAGTCGAGAGTCCTCAATGGACTTGCCAGTATTAAAGACAACACTCACAGCACCTTCTGACATCTCAGCTTTGAGAGAATCCGCAACCTCTTTCGTAATCATCACCGCGGGAATCCGTACGGATCCCTCGCCCCCCATGGGGATAGGATCTCCTGGTTGATTGTTGCCAACCACTGCGCCGACTGCGCCGGCTTCTTCGGCGAGCTTCAGCTTTTGCAAAAAGGGAACTTTGCCGCGATCAATAAAGGCCACTTGGCCCTTAAGGGCTTTAGCTTCATCGGGTGTAAGGGGACGATCGCCAAGTCCGATAAAGACTAGTTTTCCCGAGGCGCTCGTCTCGGAGATAGGCTTTGAGATGGGCCCCTGTATTGCCCGCACCATACGCTGAGCCTCTTTTGGGCCAGCAAATGCAACTGCGGGGAAGGTCCAATTGTGAGGCATATTATCCACAGATGCTGCCACAGAAAGAGCATCATCGGCTGTGCTCGGCGCCCCAACAATATAATCAATTGCGCCTGAGTTTCCGGCGGAAGCCACCACCACGGTGCCTGCTTTGGTTAGATTACGAATGGCCTCAGTGTAGAGAATCTGAGGTTGGCCAAAGCCTCCACCCAAGGAGAGATTTACCACATCGAGGTGATCATCAATGTTTCCATCTCCATTTGGGTCAGCCGCATATTCTAACGCAGCCACGACCACAAAGTCAGACGTCGAACCGTTTGCACCAAAAACCTTAAGCGCATAAAGAGTCGCGTCGGGCGCAACACCGGAATAAGTTTCAACGCCGTCGCCAATTCCAGCAATCGATCCCGCCACGTGAGTTCCATGTCCGGCCTCATCGATGGGGTTCTTATCGGGTTTTGGAATTTGATTTTCAAAAACTTCACTGCCAGCATCAAATGCTGTTCCAACCAAATCAATTCCACCCACGACCTTGTTGTTGGGGAATGCTGCTGCGACTTCACTCGGATTTATGCCTTTGAAATCCTCGGCGCGTCCGGTGCCGCCGAGCATGCGGTGAGTGTAGTCGATTCCCGTGTCGATAACTCCCACACGAAGCCCCTGACCGCGCACAAATTCGCCCTTGGCGTCTTTGAGTTCTCTATGCACCCGGTCAGCTTCGATAAAAGCCACAGACGTCTGTTTAAAGGGTTCTTTGTTTGAGGTGGTTTTTGGCCCTTCTTGAATTTGCGGGCGGCTGAAGAGACTCGCTCTGCGAATTTGCTTTATGGAGGCAACTTGTGTGAGTTGAGCCGCGACATCCGACGGGCCGGCAAAGGCCAACCCGTTAAAAATCACTCGGTAGCGGTTTAGGACAGTGATTTCGGGAGAAATCTTTTTAAGTTGGCTGATCACTTCATTCTGCTCTTGATCAACGGCTTGTATGGCCTCAGGCGGTACAACCAGTCCCTGGGGAGTTGCTTTGGCGGCCTCCACAAGAGCGGGTGTGCTGAGTTTTACTGTGAAAATAACTTTGTTTTGATTTATAGGTCGGTCACTTATGATTTGAGGAGAAGCCTCGGAATCAATTGTAGACTGAGATCCGTAGAAGTCGCTTTGCTTTGAGCATGCTGTGGCGATTGCGGCGATTGCGATTAAAACTAGAGTCGGCTTAAGCCTCATATGATGTTCCCCCCTTTATCCCCAACCTAAGGCTAGGAAAGTGGCCGCCGAACTGCAAAGACTAGTCGGATGGGGTTAAAAATTGAAAAAATTATATCGTTTGCCGCGCGTTAATAATGCTGAGCGCACAAAGTTTAAAGAAGAGGGGGCGACCATGCTACGAACAGGACTACTTTCAACGCTCATTTTGGTTAGTGGATGGGCTCAAGCCGCCACCCTGGCCTTCGATCAGCTCACTGAAGAGCAGACCAAAAGCATTATCAAAGAATTTTCCGCAAACTTCACTCAAACTTCGGTGTCTGGAGCGAGTCCTCTGGGCGACATTTTTGGTTTTGAAATTGGTGTGATCGGGGGATTAACCACCACAGACGAGATCGACAAGTTGGCGAAGAGTGCGGACCCCTCTTTGACCGTCGACAAGCTTCCTCATGCAAGTCTTGTCGCTCTGGTTACGGTTCCCTTTGGTGTCACACTTGAGGCAAATCTCGTCCCCGAAGTGGGAAGCGATGACTTCAAATTCAGCAATATGGGTTTAGCGGCCAAGTGGAGTTTGACCAGTTCGGTGATTGAACTTCCATTGAGTTTGGCTTTGAAAGCGCACTACATGAAAACAAAGCTCAAGTTTAAGCAGACCGTGAGCAGTGTGGATGCGAATGTTGATTTTGATGATACAGTCACGGGTGCGATGCTTATGGTGAGCAAAAAATTTGTTTTCGTAGAGCCCTATTTTGGCTACGGAATGGTGAGCGGCAATGGGGACTTTAGTGTGCAGGGCACCACTCAGTTCTTTCAATCGGGTGTCAGCAACTATTCAGCCAAGCAAACTGGGTCACATTTAGTTTTAGGCGCTGAGTTGGGACTTCTCATATTTAAAGTAGGTGCCGAATACGCTCAGCTCTTTGGCACAAGCCGATACACGGCAAAGGTAGCCCTTTCGTTCTAGGTTTGGTATTTCCTGAGTGAAATATTTTAACCAGCGAGAGGTTATCAGGTGGATTGGAAGTTATTTGCTTCAACGTTCCTAACTATTTTCGTGGCCGAAATCGGTGATAAAACTCAGTTCGCAGCTCTTGCCGTGGCCTCTCAGGCCAAGTCGATTATACCCGTTTGGCTTGGCGTGGTGCTGGGACTTGCTGTGGCAGGAACTTTAGGTGTGGTTTTTGGCAAGTATTTGAGTACGTATATCAATCCAAATATCATGCGTTATATGGCCTCGGCGGCATTCTTTATTATGGGGACTCTGATTTTACTGCGGCGAGGATAATCGCTCTAATACTCAGGCTCAGAGGCATCGGTCTGATCTCGAAGGCTTTGACCAAAACCATGCGATCCCTGGAACGTCGTGGTTAGGCTATTCATAATCAGGCCGCCACACAGCCGCGCCTCTCCGCGAGCGAAATACACTTCCATCTCCATAAGTCGAACAAGTCTCAAAAGCTGCTTAGAGTATTTACTACGGGGATTTCTCTCCAGGCGTTGTCTCATTGCCGTAAAGACTGTGTCCTCTCCTTCGGAGCGAACCATCGTGTGCAGATTTATCCAATCGATAAGCTTCCAGCCATTGGGGGAACCAAAAACCTGCTTTAATGCAAAGTCACCAATGCGACTAAAATGTGAAGTCGATCGGGCAAACTTCAAGATAGATTCGAGTTCTTCTTTAGTTAACCAGTCAGTTCCTGCAAACCTCTGATCAAGCCATTCCTGTAAGGTTGCTCCATGAAGCTGTTCAACTTCGATGTACTCAAGCGAGCCATCCGTGGGATTGTGGCCCCAATTGAGAACTCTCACCACGTCGACACCTGCGTGAAGCAAAGAATCGTATCCGCTCAGAAAGGAGTTTAAGGATCCCCATTCCCCCCGTTCTCCTTCCAGCCGCAGCACCGTGCGCTTGTTGGTTAAAAACACAAGGGTCGCAGGCAGGGCCTCTAATTTGACGAGGGGTCGAACCAGTTTAAAACGACGTTCATTGCTAAAGCGAATTGCTTTATCTGGATATTTCAAGAATTCAGTGGCTGAAATCGAAAGGGCCCTCTCGGGGCGAAGAGTTGCATAGTCGATGGTTCCCGCGGAAAAGCCGCTTTCTGCGCAGAATGCCAAACCGATACAGAAAATAAATCGAAAAGGCGACCCAAGGCAAAAGTTCATTGGGATCAGGGAGAAGCATAAAGGAGGGCGAGATCGCCGGTCGGGTATTTTTTGGAGAGCTTCTCGATCTCAAGCATGGGGACCCGGCCTACTTACAGGCGTAGCTGACGTTCATGGCCACGTCGATCTGGCGGACGATGTCCCAATGGGTCTTGTAATTGATCTCCATGAACTTGGTGACGCCCTGCTGGGAGAATTCCTTGGCCAATTCCGACCCGGCCCACGGGAAGGTGAAGAAGGCCTGCTTGATCTTGGCGGCCAACTCGGGCTTCAGGTTGTAGACGGTGCCGTAGCTGGTGGTGGGAAAGGTCTGCGACTTGTAGATCGAGACGATCTGATCCGGCTTGACGACGCCGCGCTGGATCATCCGCTTCATGACCTCGTTGGCGACGGCCGCCGCGTCGTAGTCCTTGTTGGCGACGCCCAACACCGAGTTATCGTGCTTGCCGGAGAAAACCGGGGTGAAGTCGCGGCTCGCGATCAGGTTGAACTGCTTGCTGAGCAGCGCCGAGGGCGCCTTGTAGCCCGAATTGGAGGACTCGGAGGTGAAGGCCAGCTTCTTGCCCTTGAGGTCCTCGACCTTGGCGATGCCGCTGCCGGGATAAGTGATGATCTCCATCTCGTAGCCGAAGGCGTTGTTGTCGCCCGCCATCATCGCGAAGGGCACGTAACCCGCGCAGTTCACGCCGAGCGGCGTCCCTCCGGTGTTGAAGCCCGCGACGTGCAGGCGACCGGCCCGCATCGCCTCGATCTGCGCGGCGTTGGACTGCACCGGGAAGAACTGCACCTTCTTGCCCGTGGCCTTGGACAGGTGGTCGAGGAACTCCTGCCACACCTTGGCATAGACGGCGGGGTCCTCGACCGGCGTGTAGGCGAAGATCAGCGTGCCCGGGTCGACCAGCTCCTTCGCGTCGGTCGGCGCATCCGCGACCATGTCGCCGTTGGCGTCCTTGAAGCGGGCGTCGAGCGCATGGGCCGGCGCCGCGAGGATGCTCGCCAG
>JAPKGD010000570.1 GCA_026648125.1 Bdellovibrionales bacterium
ATCCAGGGAGGATAAAATGGCTAAGAAAGCTAAGAAAAAAGCTACTAAGAAAGCTACTAAGAAAAAGACCACTCGCAAGAAGAAGTAGTTTCTTCTTCGGTCTAGTACTTTGAACCCTCGGTGATGAACCGAGGGTTTTTTTTTAGGAATATTCAGCTTTAGAAATAGTAAAGACCGCCAAGGCCCATGGTTGCTTCACTGACAAGATCATCGAGATCGGCTAAGACTAGGCCCTCCAGATAAAAAGCCGCTCCAGCCCACTCACCACTCAGTTGAGTGATTTGAACTCCCAGCCCGGCAAAAAGAATGTTTTCGCTAAACCGGCCCTTTTGCCGTTCTTCATCATTGAGAAACCTTTCACCTACAAAAGCCGGGGTCGTTTTGCCGACGGAACGCTCATTGCCCGCCGCGAACCAGCGGGCGTAGCCCCCAGAAACATACGGTGTAAATCCGCCGCTGGTGAGATGGTGCCTAAGACCCAAAAAAAGGCTTTGGTAATCGGTCGAAACTCCAAATCCGGCGTCAAAGGCTGTTCGCGGAGTGAACCCAAGCTCAAATTTTAAGCCAAATATTCCCGAAATCCCCCCCGCCATAACTCCAATTGCAGCTCGACGCTGTTTAGAGAGCGAATCTTGATCTAAAGTGGCCGAACTTCGACCAAAACCAAAGGAGTCCCCCTCCTCCGCAAGAACGAGAGACGATCCGAGAATTCCCATCACAACCAATATGAGGCTACAGAAATTTCGACCCATGGAATCTCCTTAAAACATTCTTGCCTTGATGCCCTCTTCTTGAAGAAACTTCTTAATCTGCTTTCCATCTAGTGGCTCAAGCCGACGTATGAGTTGATTGAGCAATGCTAAAGTCTTTTCCCCCTCCGGAGATCGCAACTGCTGTGTGAAAAAAGCCATATCAGCAGTGATCGTCTGCATATTTTTAAGCATCGCACCAATTTCTTTGTTTGAGGCCGTCTTGTCGATTTGCTTTAAGGCCTTATCCATATTGACCACGAGGTGATTGATCGTCTCGATGATGCTCACAACAGAGCCTTCGTTCTTTTCCACCATATCGAGAATTTTTCCCGCCAAACCATAACTTTGCGATATGAGCTGATCAATTCGAGGAGGATCCTCGCCCCGCACCACTTGACCATCTTGTAAGGGTTCAGAGGCAGAGGTTCCCGGAGTGACTTCCAAAAACTTTTCTCCAATGACCCCTGCCAAATTAATATAAAAGCGACTGTCCGACCGGACTGTAGGCCAGGCATTTTTACTTACGCTAATTTTCACCCTCAGTTTTACTTCTTCGCCGTTTGGCATTTTGAAATTGGGATCGAAATCGATGGCCTGAACCTTACCGACCTTGATTCCCATTACCCGCACGGGAGAACCGACTTCGATTCCTCCAGCAAAGTTAAAGGCCACTTCTATCTGGCGACTATTCGCGAAGGGATTAATAACTCCGAGAAAGTAGGCAAAAAACACGGCCCCGATAAAGGCTCCAATAAACAACAATCCCACTTTGGTTTCAGATTTCATTCCTGCACCTTCCTTAGTAAAAATGGGAAAAAATCCACGATAGTACAAAATCTATAACAATAATTGAAACCGACGTGCTGACCACCGCATTTGTGGTCGCTAATCCCACGCCCTCGGCACCCGCTTTACAGCGAAATCCATAAAAGCAACTGATAATGGGGATGACCGCACCAAAGGAAGCACCTTTGACACCAGCGAAAATCAAATCCTTGA
>JAPKGD010000571.1 GCA_026648125.1 Bdellovibrionales bacterium
AAAAATTGGACGAACTCATTTGATGGACGCGACTCCACTGACTCTGGGCCAAGAATTTTCTGGTTATGTCACCCAAATTTCGCACGGAATTGAGCGAGTGAAATCGACATTGGCATTTGTCTACCAGCTTGCACTTGGCGGAACGGCGGTGGGAACCGGATTGAACACCCACCCCGAATTTGCACAGAAGGCGGCCGCGGCAATTGCGAAAGAAACTGGCCTTCCCTTTGTGAGTGCGCCAAATAAATTTGAAGCCTTGGCAAGTCATGATGCTCTGGTGCAGGTGAGTGGCACACTCAAAACCCTTGCTTGTAGTTTAATGAAGATTGCCAACGACATTCGACTCTTGGGCAGTGGTCCACGTTGTGGCATTGGCGAGTTGAGTTTACCAGCCAATGAACCAGGAAGTTCAATTATGCCGGGGAAGGTGAATCCCACTCAGAGTGAAGCGATGACTATGGTTTGTGCTCAAGTCATCGGTAATGATATGGCGGTCGCAATGGGCGGTGCGACTGGACACTTTGAGTTGAACGTCTTTAAGCCGCTCATCGTATTTAATGTTTTAAATTCAATTCGACTTTTGGCAGATGCTTGCGAGAGTTTTACGGATCATTGTGTCGTTGGAATAGAGGCGAACCGTGAGCAGATTAAGAAGCATTTGGACAATTCATTGATGTTGGTGACTGCGCTCAATCCTCATATTGGTTATGATAATGCGGCCAAAATCGCGAAGGCAGCCCATGAAAATGGCACAACCTTGAAAGAAGAAGCTGTCCGCTCGGGGCTTTTGACGGCGGATAAGTTCGATCAAGTGGTGAAGCCTGAAAAGATGATAAAGCCTGGGTTTGAATAATGGCGCGAGTTGCAGTTTTTTGCAGCTCGAGCACTCAAGTAAGCCCCATGTTTTTAATGGAGGCTGAAATCTTTGGCCGCAAAATGGCTGAGGCGGGGCACGAAATTGTGTATGGCGGTGCAAACTGCGGAATGATGGGGCAGGTGGCAGAAGGTTCTCTCCGCGCAGGAGGAAGGGTCGTCGGGGTCATTCCAGACCTTGATTTTGCCCAAGGCCTCAATCAAGAAGGGCTCACCGAGCAAATCGTTGTGCGGAGCCTGTCTGAGCGCAAAGAGCGCATGCTGAGTCAGGCCGAAGTGGCTGTGGCGCTTCCGGGTGGATTGGGAACTTTGGATGAGGTTTTTGAAGCCTTGGTCCTTAAAGTCACCGACCAGTGGCCCAAGCCCTTTTTCTTTTTGAACTGGTTGGACTTTTGGAGTCCAACTCTTGAGGCGTTGACTCTGATAGAGGAGCAACGGATGATTTCTCGTCCCCTCTCTGAACTCTTCTCAGTGATTGAGAAGACTGAAGATCTTATTATTCAACTGGGTCAGGGCTCAAATGGGAATGCCGTTATTTAATAACCCGCGATTGGCCTGGATGGACGGGGCAAAGGTTAGGCCCTATGTTTTTGTCCGCAGTTCAAATCATATTCCTAATCCGGGGCAGCATGCGCTCGACTGGTTTCCGTTTTCGCCGTTAGTAAAGGATGCGCAGGCCATGAGTGAAGGCGCATTTACGGATCAAATTTTAAATCTCGAGAATACCGTTTTTGGTGAAAAGCTCGCCATGCCTCGGTGGGTTTTCTATGATTGTGCGATTATGCCGGGGATTACCGCAGGATTTGCAATACACCGTGATGCGGCGCCGGCGTCGGTGCTCTCAGTCTGTCGGTCTGAGGAGTCGGTGGAATGGGT
>JAPKGD010000572.1 GCA_026648125.1 Bdellovibrionales bacterium
GGCGGCTTTGACATTCATCGTCACCGAGCCACGCTTGCCGGGAATGGGCGCCGGCTCCAGCTTCTTGCCGGTGACGATGCGCTCGCCCATCTCCTTCTGTTCGCCCTCGTGGCAATCGACGCAATTCTTGCCGCCGCGAAACTTGGGCGCGCCGCTGTGATCTTTCTCCGTCAGCACGAGGTTCACTCCAAGCCTTTGCCAAACGTTGCACTGTTGCTCGTCCCGCCAAATAGGCCTCTATGCAACCAAAGTTTCCACAGCCACAGGGAAAATCCTTAGCAAAAGCATTCAACGGAATATGGCTCACTTCTGGGTGTAGATTCTGACGGGAGCGAACCAATTGGCCATCCACGATCACCCCAACACCCACACCCGTGCCAAGAGTCATAGCCACGACATTTTCGCCACCATCTAACCAAGCCTCGGCCATAACTGCTGCGGCCGCATCGTTCTCCAGAAAGATCTTCCACTTGGGAAATTTGGCTTTGAGTGGACCAAGAAGGTCAAATCGCCCCCAACTCTTACCATCGGTAAAAAAGTTGGTGGGATCAAGAAGCTCTCCTCTCATGCCATCCAGTGGGCCTGCACAAGCCAATCCCACTCGCGAAAATGTGAACTCCTTTGCCAGTGTTTCTAGAATTTTCACGAGTTGCCCATGAAAACTCTCCGGCCCTTCAGAGACGCGAACTGAGCTTCTCTCCGAATGGAGGATCTCCCCAGCACTATTAATCACAGCACTGTGAATTTTTGTGCCACCAATGTCGAGTGCTGCAACCAGATCGGACATTCGCTTGGGCCTAGCTCTTTACTCGTGACGCCAATTGCTCCGCCATCGCAATGACGGACTGCCGCGTACCCTCGATGTCGCCGCTGGGATTATAGAGAACCACCTGACGCATCTGGTTCAAGATATGCCCATGATCGACGATGTTATGAGCCCTCAGGTCTCCTTCAAGTCGTGAAAAGTAAAGTGAGAGCTTGCGCTTAAAATCGCCGTACTCCACTTCGTGTAAATTCCTGATTCGATTTGTAAACGAGGTAATAAATTGGGTATTTTCCATAGCGCCAAGTATAACCTTCGGCATTAAATTGACAAGCGCTGATGATTTTGGGATTGCGTCAGAAATGAAGGCCAGCGACATACTTTCTTATTCAGACCCTTGGACCCTTTTTTCTCAGTGGTATGCAGAAGCTCAGTCCAACCCCTCCTTACGCGAACCCACCGCGATGATTCTAGCCACAAGCGATCAAACCGGTCAGCCCTCTGCGCGAACGGTTCTCTTGAAGAAATTTTCACCTCAGCAAGGTTTTGTCTTCTTCACCAACTATGATTCAAATAAAGGCCACGACCTCGCCGTGAACCCCAAAGCAGCTTTGCTGTTTTATTGGGACCCGCTTTTTCGCCAAATCAAGATGGAGGGGGTAGTTGAAAAAATTAGCCGTGAAGAGTCTGAGAAGTATTGGAACTCACGCCCCTTTGACAGCCGCCTTGCCGGTACGGTCTCTAAACAGTCTCAGCCTGTCATAGGATCTCTCGATAAGATTTATGACGAAGCTAAAAACCTTTGGGACAATAAAGAGATCCCATGCCCTGAAAATTGGGGAGGCTTTGCGCTAAAACCCAGTATGATCGAATTCTGGGTGGGTCATAAATTTCGACTTCACGATCGTGTGCGTTTTACCCACTCTGGTCTGGCGTGGGTGCCGCAGCAACTCTACCCTTAGGTCCAGAGATCTCCACTTAATC
>JAPKGD010000573.1 GCA_026648125.1 Bdellovibrionales bacterium
ACGGCACCCACCATCATGGACAGCGCCACATCGATGGCTTCAGGACGAGGGATCTTTCGGCGACCCGCTCTAAAATAGAGCCAAACGAGAGAAATTGATAAACTTAGGCTTAATGTCAGAATCCAGGACGGTAATAAAATTTGGTCACCAAAATGGAGAACCGGGTTCACTCCGCCGCCTTCACAGGTCTTCGCATGAGTAAGATAAGGACAATCACGCCACACACAATGGCAGAATCAGCAACGTTAAAGGCGGGCCAGCTGTACTGGTTGCGCCAATGAAAATCAAGAAAGTCCACGACGAAACCAAAGCGAATCCGATCGATGTAATTTCCAATGGCTCCACCAAATATTCCGCTCAGCGCGATAATCTGAATACGATCTGAATTCTCAACCCCTCTCATGATCGCCAAAATTGTGATCATGGCCAAAGGAGGCATGGAAAGAAAAAATATAGTTCTAAAGGTCTCATGAGAGTCGCGGAGAAAGCCAAATGCCGCGCCCGTGTTTCGTACATAGGTGATATTAAAGTAGTCTGGGATGACGGGAATGTACTCACCTAAATCAAAGTGGGTGTGGATATAGAGCTTAGTCAATTGATCTAGCGCAACAATAAATGCGGCAATTGCAGCTAACATAAGGTAGCGGGGTTGTATGTTCATTTAAGAGCCTCAACACATTTCGGGCAGAGTCCGGGCCAGCTCTTGTCAGCTCCAGTTTGCTCAGAGTAGTGCCAGCAGCGGACACATTTTTCGCCGCGGGCAGCTTCCGCGGAGATTTTGAGTTCCTTACCTTCTAAGAATTCAAACTGCGACACGATAAAAAACTCCTCAATTCGACCTTTATAGGCTTTTAGTGCGCTGAAGTGTTCGCCTGGCGCGGTCACGACGACGCGAGCATCAAGCCCTGCACCGATCACTTTTTGTCGACGTAGGTCTTCTAGAATCTTACTGACCTCGGCCCGAACTTCCAAGAGCTTTGCAAATTTGGCCGCCAATTCCGGACGTAGCCAGTCTTTGCGCTCTTTGGGAAAGTCCGTAAGAAACACGCTCTCTCGCTTCTCGCCCGGTAAAAAATGATAAGTTTCTTCCGCTAAAAAGCTCGCAATTGGGGCTAATAATCCACAGAGATTGGTGCTGAGTTCATAAATCACTGTCTGAGCGGCTCGGCGGCCCACTCCATCCCTTCGCGCTGTATAGAGTCGGTCTTTAAGAATATCGAGATAAGTGGCGGACAAGTCGACAGCGAAAAAATTGTTGAGTGCGTGAAAGACCTTATGAAACTCATATTGCTCATAACCACTTCGGCACTTTTCTATGAGAAGCGCCAATTGATTGAGTGCCCATTGATCAAGCTCGGGCATCTTTTCGAAAGGCACATTGTCTTTGCCCGGCACAAAATCGTTCAAGTTACCCAGCATAAAACGAATGGTGTTGCGAAAACGCCGGTAGGAGTCGGTGACCCGACCCAACATCTCTTTGCTTATGGTGAGATCATCGCCAAAATCTTCGTGTGAAACCCAAAGGCGCAAAATTTCCGCTCCGGAGTCCTTCATCACTTCGGCTGGGTCCACAACATTGCCCTGGCTTTTGCTCATTTTATACCCTTGAGCATCATTCACAAATCCGTGAGTGATGAGAGTTTTAAAAGGAGCTTGTCCTGAGGCGGCCACCGAAGAAATTAATGAAGTTTGAAACCATCCTCGGTGCTGATCCCGCTTGCCGTTGGATCCTGGCCCAGCTCGCCG
>JAPKGD010000574.1 GCA_026648125.1 Bdellovibrionales bacterium
TATGATGATGGCACTGGTGACCTGCAAACTGTTTCTGATCGTCTCAGAGAAATGAATCTGACGGATTTAAAAAAGAAAGATCTTGATAGCGCTAATTATATCGCCTTTTTTGGAAGTTACACGACCTGGAGATTTTTTTCTGCAATAGGAAATTACTTTCGCTCGGGTGAGATCGAAATGAGTGCGCGACCTCGAGCTTTTCGAATTCCCGATTTGGAGAGCTTTATTACTAGCAAGGGCCTGTCTTATCGACTGACTTCGGGTTACCGCTGGACAGGGGCTTTAAATACCACTCTCAAGGTGGAGCACGTCGTAAATGGGGCTCGGGTGACTGAATCCACGTGGGGTGTTGATTACACCTTTGAGAACTTCTACCGCTTAAAATTAGAGGGCCATCTGATTTTGGGCCTCTCTCCGGGGTGGGGATTTGAGGCTAAAGGACGAATATTGCCGGCCATGACTATTTATTTGGGGGCAAACTTCGATCAACTGAATAGCCTTGATGGAGAGCGCCATATCGTGAGCCTAAAAGAAGGCAGTGAAGCCGTCTCCACCTACGCTGGTCTCCAGTACCATTTTTAACTGGACCTCTGCCGTATAAGATCCATTTCTATTTACCTGAGGTCTGCGCGCCGACTAAAATATTTGATATGTCTAATGAGCCGGGTCCCATTTCGCGCCGAGAATTTATCGGATACGGGTTATCCACCCTGCTGGCTGAGCCCCTTTTCGCTAAGAATTTTTCGGCGCCACCATCGCGAACACTTGGGATTGTAAGCGGAGGAGTCAAATGGCGGCGCAATGGAAAGGAACGGTTCTCCTTAGCTTTTGCAGATTTAGATCGTCGAAAGGTAGATGTTGTTGATGCTGCACTGTTTGCTCATTCGGTGAATCACAACCCTTTCAAAGAGGGTCTCGCCGTAGCGATAGAGCGGAGGGGGAGGGGTGTCGCGCTCGTTGATGTTAAACGAGCCAAGATTGTTAATTCGGCTTCTTCTGATCCTAACCGAGTTTACTATGGGCATGGCGCCTTTAATGAAAGCAAGAATTCTGTGTTCGTGACGACTTTGGTCAAATCAGACCAAGAATCGGATTTTAACAGCTGGCCAGTTATTGTGAGTGAGCTAGATCTTTCGACGCTTGAGGTGCTCAGGGAGAGCGGGCCACTAGGAACGATTCCCCATGACATTAAATACCTGAGCTCTACCAAAAACCTTATTGTGCCGGTGGGGCATGGTCCCAGCGGGAAGACCGAACTCATTTTTCTTGAAAGCTCAAGCATGGCGATAAAGAGGAGAATAGTTTCTCATTCTCCTGTTCATGGGGCCTTGGCCCATATGAGTTTTGGAAGTCATATCTCTTTGGTCTGTACTGTTAATCGACAAGATAAAGATGGAATAGGCAGTGGCGACATACATGTCATTAAAGATAACTCCGGCGAATTTTCCTATATTCCCTTACCTGAAAAAGTAAAGTCGAAGACTCAAAATCAATTGCTAAGCATCGTGCTCAGTCCTGACGACCGCTATGTTATGGCGACTATTCCTTATAACAATCGAGTCGTCGCTATTGACTTAAAAACGGGCGAATTAGGTCATAGCTACCAGTATCCATTGCCCATGGGGCTCTCGCTTACTATGAACAAAGACTTTTATGTCATAGCGGCTCGGGATACTCCCCGCATATGCAGGAGGTGACCAATGAATTTAGACCTGCGCTTCCCGTTGAACAGCGGTCCAAATT
>JAPKGD010000575.1 GCA_026648125.1 Bdellovibrionales bacterium
TTTCTTGGGCCGTTCCTTCTGGGGCACCAGGTTGACCTTCGGTTTGCCGGGCGTAGTGGTCATATCCATGAGTGAATTGACAAAAAACAGCAGCAGAAACACCACCACCGCGCCGATACCGGCAAGCACTTTAATTTTGCGGGACATTCCGGAGAGCTTGAGGCGCTCCGGCAGCTTATTACCTAACTTCATTGGACCACCTTAATTGAATCAAATGACATTTTATCCATCACCCCTTTACTCCATCACTCCATGATCGACCCCGGCACTTCTATCTCCAGATCCCGGCGGCCGTTTTCTTCGCTGCACTTGATGCTCAGGGTGTTTTGTTCGGAGAAACCGTGTTTATCAAAGACAAAGAGCAATCGCCCGGAGGAGTGGGGCGGGATGCGGGGGTTGTAATAGACGTTGGAAGGCTCCATTTCCATTTCTTTGAGCTTCTTTTTCCCGAACAGGAAATTCCGCTTATAATCCACTAACTTGAAGCGCACGTACCCCACATCATAAGGAATGTTGGAATCGTTTACGATGGTCACCAGCAGGAAGAACTTATCTTTGATTCTTAACCTGCAATTCACTGGCACCTCGGAAATCAATGACTTCGCCTCAGCGACCGTCTCATCCGACGAATCATTATCGACAAGAATGACTTCAAAATCGTTCGAGAATTTCTGACTAAACAGAGAAAGCAGAGCAGCTTGAATACGCCCGACCTCATTGCGAGCTACAATCGCGACGCTCAAAATACAATTCGCGTTTATCACTGTTTGCGTCCAATGATCATAAAACGGCTAAATGACTTATCCGGGTACACAAACCTCAACTCCTCGGCAAGAATGATATTCATTAACTTTCCGCACTCTTCTTTGAATTCTCCAAGGTTACTTGGAGAAAGAATGTGGGTCGGGTGATCCATATCAGTAGACTGAGCAACTACCAAAGCACCCGCTGGAATTCCCTCTAACCAATCATAAGATCTAAAGTGCTCACAAGACGTATTGATGACAACGGAGGGCTGTCCAAAACCACTGTGCTCCCCCAGTTTTTCGCAATCCTGAAGATGAAAATGAATTGGCAGCCCTTGGCAAATCCAATGATTCAATAACTTTTTTGCTATGGGTCCACATTTTGGATCAACATCAAACAAATGAATTTCGCCTAACTTAAGTCTGTCTCTCACCAGCAATACTTGGGCGGCTAAACCATACCAAGAGCCAAAAATCCAGAGATTCAGTGGAAATTGTTGCCCCAGAGTAATCTTCTCTAAGGCATTAGCCAGCCAAAGTTTGGAGCGAAATTGCCCGTCAGACCAGGCGTCCGATTCAACCACCATCGTTGATCGAGAACTTTGAGTCTTTGCTCGAATCCACCGCATTCTTTCTAACACACGCACCCCATTAGGCCCTACCCGCTCTTCTGCGAAGAAATCCAAATAAAAATAGAATCAAGCCAATAAATCCCACAATTACCGTATATACATTCATAAAACTCATTGAAGACTCTATTTCATTAATCAATTCCGGGACATTATCTGGCTCCTGCCCCTCTGAGCGCCCGTCCAAAAAAGAAAGTCCACTTTCTATTTCTTCAAAAAGACCTTCCAATTGCTCTTTGTTGCTGCTTCCATTTTTATTTAGAGACTCTTTCAAAAAGTCGATCCTTTTTGAGACTTGGTCCATAAGCCGTTTATAAATGACGAGTCCACCCGTTAATTCAAATATCTCAGCCCTACTCCTCGC
>JAPKGD010000576.1 GCA_026648125.1 Bdellovibrionales bacterium
AAATCTGCCCAATTTTAGCATCGCGGTAAAACTTCTCGATTGGATATTCTCGAGTAAATCCATTGCCGCCAAAAAGATCCACGGCCATGGAACACACCCGCTCCGCATTGCGAGAAGAAATGAGTTTTGCAATGGCAGCCTCTTCCACAAAGGGCAGTCCCGCATCTTTGAGGCGAGCCGCATTGTAAACCAAGAGTCGGGTCTGTTCGACCATGCAACGCATTTCTGCCAGTTGAAATTGAACACCTTGAAATTGCGCTATGGATTTGCCGAATTGCTCACGGGTTTTAATGTAATCGCGTGTGGCTTCGTAGGCTCCTTGGCAAATGCCAAGCATCTGCGCGCCAATACCAATGCGACCTTCATTTAGCGTCTCGATGGCAATTTTGTAGCCCTTGCCAACTTCACCAATGACATTGCTTGCTGGTACTTCGCAATTTTCAAAAATCAATTCGCAGGTGGAGCTGGCGCGAATGCCAAGCTTATCCTCCTTTTTGCCAACTTTAAATCCGGGGAAGTTCTTTTCCACCAGAAATCCCGTAATACCCTTATAGCCCTGAGAGGGATCAACGTTTGCAAAAACCAGAAAGAGATTTGCTTCGTTGCCGTTGGTGATCCAAAGCTTGTGACCATTCAATACGTATTTGTCGCCCTTTTTTTCTGCTTTAAGTTTGAGCGCAAAGGCATCCGATCCGCTCGATGATTCGCTGAGCGCATAGGCTCCTACCCAATGTTGCGCCAGCTGGGGGAGGTATTTTTCTTTTTGAGCTTCGGAAGCCCAGCGGAGCATGGCATTGGTCACGAGGGTATTTTGCACATCGACCAAAACGCTCACCGAGCCATCCACTCGACCGAGTTCTTCGACGGCGAGGCAGGCCATCATGAATGAGCCACCGGCACCACCATATTTTTCTGGTGTTTCTACGCCCATCAGACCCATCTCAAAGAGCTTCTTAATAAGCCCCGAGTCCATGGCGGCGGCCTCGTCCATGGCGGAGACGAGGGGGCGAATTTCCCCTTCGGTGAATTCGCGCACGGCGGCGCGAAAAGCGCTTTCGTCATCTGCTAAAATCGTCAATGCATCTCGAGACATGTTTTACCCCGCTGAAAGATGAATCCTACTTGGCGAATAAGCCCGATTTGATTAAATTGGTCAACATGCAAAACCCTATACGAGTACTCATCGCAAAGCCCGGACTTGATGGTCATGACCGAGGGGCAAAAGTCGTTGCCCGGGGGCTTCGCGATGCCGGCTTTGAGGTGATTTATACGGGCCTTCATCAAACGCCGGAGATGGTAGTGCAGGCAGCACTTCAAGAGGATGTGGATGTGGTGGGATTAAGCATTCTCTCGGGCGCCCATTTGCCTTTGGTTAAGGCGATTCAGAGCCTGATGAAGAAAAAGGGCGTTGATTCGCCCATTTTTGTGGGGGGAATTATCCCTCAGGATGATGCAAAGCAGCTTGAGCAGGACGGAGTCTTTGCGGTGTTTGGTCCGGGCACGCCTTTGGCGGAGATTGTGGCCGGTGTAAAAAAGGCCGCAGCCAAGCGGAAGTGATTTCTTAAGCGGATTTAAAGTTTTGCTCTCTCAGCTTTTCGAGAACGCCCCTTTTTTCCAGTAACTCATAAGTCTTCGGAGCCACATATACGCGTGGGATAAAATTTCTGTACTGACTCAAAATCGGCATCAGAGAGTTAGATACATCAATCAGAAGTTTTAATTCTTTGTG
>JAPKGD010000577.1 GCA_026648125.1 Bdellovibrionales bacterium
CAGAGCTTGAAAAGGCGGGGCGAGTTGCGGACTTTTTGGAACTTGGGCAGCTGATGGCACACGATGCTCTGACTCGTGAGGAGTCGTGTGGCGGTCATTTTCGTGAAGAGCATCAAACTCCGGATAATGAGGCTTTGAGGGATGACGCAAAATTCTGTCATGCCTCGGCGTGGGAACACCAGACAACGGGAGACAAGATATCTTGGCAGCTTCACAAGGAAGCTCTCAATTTTGAATATGTGAAGCTCTCTCAACGTAGTTATAAGTGAGGTTGCTGAAATGGCAGACAAGGGACCAATGAATTTAAAGTTAAAGATTTGGAAGCAAAAAGGCCCCAAGGATAAAGGATACTTTTTGGAGTACGATGCCAAAGGCGTCTCTCCGGACATGTCTTTTTTAGAAATGTTAGATGTTGTTAATATTGATCTCGTTCATAAAGGCCAAGATCCGGTTGAATTTGACCATGATTGCCGGGAAGGTATTTGCGGCTCGTGTTCAATGGTAATAAATGGAAATGCCCATGGCCCAGATCGCGGCACGACAACGTGTCAGCTCCACATGCGGAGATTTAAAGATGGAGACTCGATTGTCGTAGAGCCTTTTCGCGCAAAAGCGTTTCCGATTGTTAAAGACCTTGTCGTAGATCGGTCGGCGTTTGATAGAATCATCAATGCCGGTGGATTTATTTCGGCGAACACAGGAAATGCTGTGGACGCGAACGCTGTGCCAGTTGGAAAGGACAAGGCGGACCTTTCTTTTGCAGCAGCAACCTGTATTGGATGCGGGGCTTGTGTTGCCACCTGCAAAAATGCATCAGCGAGCCTTTTTGTGGCCGCAAAAATCTCTCATCTTGGGCTCTTGCCTCAAGGTCAGCCCGAAAGATCAAGTCGAGCCCTGGCCATGGTGGCGCAAATGGATCAAGAGGGCTTTGGAACTTGTACAAACACCGGTGCCTGCTCAGCCGCCTGTCCGAAAGAAATTAGCTTAGAGACAATTGCTCGTATGAACCGAGACTTCATGTGTGCAGCAGCTGGAGAGAGGCCTCCCGTAGGTGGTGGTGGCGTCGGCTAGATATAGGGCTATGGTCTAGCGGACCCCCTCCAAATAGGTACTTATGCACCGCAAACCACAGAGTTATCCACATTTTCACACCAAATGCGCCTCAAAAGTAGGCCATTGGTCCAGACTCATCGTATTAATTTAACCATAGTCTAGTGCGGCAAAGGTCAATTTGGTGGGACATCAAGGTTTCCCTCACCGATTCACTTCATTGAAATCAGCTTGCGACCGAAAAACTTAGACGAGGTAAATCATATGCGGCGCATTGGCGATCTCATGAAGGATTTAGGGTTTAACTCAGAAGCCCCTCTCTCCACGCAAAAGGCTTTCTTTCAGCATCTTGTTGAAGCCTCTCGCGTTTCAAAAATCGATAGGAAAATAGAGCCCATAGCAAATGAACCTCAGCAACTCAGTTTTGATTTTGAAGAGCGACAAGAAACTGATGTGCCACAGGATAAGACAGCAAAAACCCAAGTTGGTTAAAAGACCACATACAATAAATTTTGTTTTTTGTTAGTTTTATTTAATTCCCCTGGTACCATTTTGGAACTGAACAGTGGAGGTTCACATGCCAAATCAAGGAAGATTTTGGGGCAGCAAGGCAACCGGATTATTGGTCGCCCTTTTGCTGAGTTCGGTTGCGTCAGCCTTAGTTGAGCAT
>JAPKGD010000578.1 GCA_026648125.1 Bdellovibrionales bacterium
GATGGCGCTCACGCGCATCCCGGTCGCCCAGTACCCGGACATCGTGCCGCCGCAGGTGAGCGTGACCGCGCGCTATCCCGGCGCGAGCGCGGCCGTGATCGAGCAGACCGTGGCCGTTTGATCTTGGAGAACCTGCTTGTATTGAAGCGCAGATAAAATATTGGCAATTCGGTTGTCACCGGGAGCCGCCGGGTCTGCCGCCGCAGCAATTTGACCCACATCTTCTAAAATGGCGCGATTGACTTTGATGGTTGAGGCTGCCCCACCACCGCCTCCTTCAAACTCAAAGAGGGCCTTGCCTCTTTGATTGTACCGATTAAATCCCGACATATGGGCATCGTTGATTTGCTCTGCAAGCGTTGCCGCCATCTCATCCATGCGCTCAAACATTCCATTGACCACGCGATCTCGTACGTCGAGGAGACCCCCGATTTGCCCGCCCGTCAGTTGTCCCGTTACATTTACCGGGGAACCATCTTCAGTGGATTTGTAAAATACCTCAAAACGCCCCTCGCGTTTTCCCGCCGTTGCTGGAGTGGATTGGACAAAGAGATCGCGATGACTAAATCCAGAGACCAGAACAGCCGTATTGCCAGCGGTGATGGTAATCCCACCGTCTTTGCCTTCGGTATAACGGATATTCACAATCTCTCCGAGCTTTTTAAGCAAAAGATCTCGGCGATCCCGCTCATCATTCGCCTGACCACCCGCGAGTTCCACCGATTGAATTTTCTCATTGAGATTAGAAATTTCGCGAGTCATTTGATTCACTTCTTCAACTTTTGTCGCCAATCGAAAATCTACGTCTCTTTGAATCTCATCAAGCTGAGTTGTCACTCGATGAAAATCCTTGGCCAAGAAGTCGGCTGATTCTTTGACCATGGTTCGCGAGGCTAAACTCTCTGGATTGTTTGAGAGCTCACGAAAAGAGTTAAATAAATCACTCAGGTAGTGATTCAGACCTTTGCTATTTTGCTCATTGAAAACTTGCTCAACCCGCCCCATCAAATCAGATCTGGCCTCAAGATAGCCCAGTTGATTTCCCTCTCTCTCAAGTTGCTTTTCAATATAGGTATTATTGGTTCGTGCAACTTCACCCGGGCGCGCACCCATACCGATGCGAGTGTTTCCAGATCCCACGGGTTCATTTGTTTTGAAATTGACCGTTTGCCGAGAGTATCCCTCGGTGGTGCGGTTCGCAATGTTATGAGAAACGGTCTGAAGCCCCGTCTGACTGTTCATCAGAGAGCGCTTGCCGATGTCCATCATCGACCAGATTCTCGACATCCTGTCCTGCCTCTCCGTCAAAAGCCATCCTGGCTATTGACGAGCGTTCGTTTACCTCAGGCCTCGCGGCTCACCAAGTGACCCGTCGATCCCGATCCAGTACTCACCTCTCCACCACGCTGATAAGTTGGCTTTTCTTTCAACGTATCACGGATTTCCTTCATGGCACCCGTGACATGCTGAAGAGCCGACCTTACCAGGGTTTCATTCTCTCGATTTAATTCTTGAACCCGCTTGAGTAAAATTTCTAAAACAGAGTGATAGTTTCGTAGCCGATCTCCGACTTCGCCTCCCGCCACCCGGGCTAACTCTTGCAGACGTGGACTCTCTGCACTCAGATTAAGTGCCGAAGCCAGGGCTTCTGCACTTTTTATGCGACGATCTTCGAGGTCTCGAATTTTGATCAAAACAGCCTCTTTGGCACGATTGTTCT
>JAPKGD010000579.1 GCA_026648125.1 Bdellovibrionales bacterium
CACCTTGCCAACGACTTTGCCATGCTGTGCATTGTCGACAAATATCCTCATGACCTGCTGAATTCTAAGGGCAAAACGCTGTCTGAAATCGCGCTTTCTAAATGGAAGAAGAAGCATGGCGTGCACGATTGGACTTTTGGCGGCGGTCTCTACGGCACGTCCAAACAGATTCGCTCACAAAAGGATCTTGTGAAGAGACATTTGAGTCGATTCGGCTCGCTTCGCTTTCTCGGCGATATGGAAAAAGAAACGAGTTGGTCGAGGCTTTATCGAAAGCTCGTGGTTCTCGGTGCACGGCTCGAAGGAAAATCCGAAGAATTTATTCAGCAGATTTTTCCGGCAATGAATCTCTTCAAGGGAATACCCACGGATGAATTTGCCAAACAAGTCTATTTTAAGTCGACATTAGATCGACCACAGGGCAAGTTTAATCCGACGCAGGACCGATTGGGATTCATTTGGACGGGTCCTTTGGTTCCATTTACTTCTGAGGCGATTAATGAAGCTCTCGACGAAGCCAGAGGCATTTTTGACCGATATCAGTTCGATTTTTTTGTAGAACTCATAGTTGAGAGTCCGCGAGCCGTGATCGCGCTTTTTGGTGTCTTTTTTGAGCCGAAAAATCAGGAGGAAACAGACCGGGCAAGAAATTGGTACCAGGCCATTCGAAGGCGAATGATATCACTGGGCTACTCTCCCTATCGAGAAACGAGCAGTTCAACGGAAAAAGCTCTTGAGGGCAATGTCGCATTGAAGAGGACACTTGCGAAAATTAAGGATGCGCTGGATGACAACAATGTCCTAGCGCCGGGAAGATACGGAATTGAAAAGTTAATCAAATGACCTCAAAGAGCCTTTCCTGTGATCAGATCATATCGTTAAATTAGAATCGATCAGGTACTCAGATTTGACTTCTGAGGAGCTGCGAGCATACCAGCATCAATCATCCAACGGTGGCAGTCACTGAGCATCTCCTCCAGGCTCGATGGTTTATAACCGAGCTCCTTAATTGCTCGCGTCGAATCAGAAAATACTGTTTCACTCAACATAGTGATAGTATGCGGAGTTAACATGGGCTCCCGCCGAATGAGGTTGGATAATATAAACTCCGTCCATCCGTAGGCCTTAAAAAGTGGGGCGGGAAGTCGGATCGACACACCGGAACGTCCCAGGAGTTCAGCAATTTTATTTATGACTTCAAACCAAGTTACATCAGGCCCACCTAGGATGTAATGTTGACCCGATTTACCTTTAAGGGCCGCAGTCACATGGGCATCCGCTACGGCTCTAGCGTGACAAACGCTTCCGCCCCCGGGAGGGGCTGCGGGCAATGGTAGCCCTCGCTCGATCTCGAGAAACATTTTTGACCAAGTGGCCTTATCGTAGGCGCCAAACATGGCAGATGGATGTAAATAGACGACTTCAATTCCAGAGTTCTCTGCGCGCAGAATTTCATCTTCCGCCAGCCGTTTGGATTTTGCATAAGCGTCTCGGATCCACCAGTTTTTGGGAGCCTCCTCGGTCAATGGTCGGCAGGCTTTGAAGTCGAGGGTCAACACGGTCGAGGTAAAAATGAGGCGTTTGGGAGGCTGTTCAATGCAAGCCGAAACGAGGTTTCGCGTGCCCAGGTGATTGACGTCATACCGAGAATTTTCAAGGGACGCAGGTAAGTTGGCTACCGATCCGGCCACATGAAAAACCACATC
>JAPKGD010000058.1 GCA_026648125.1 Bdellovibrionales bacterium
CATCAGCTGCAAAATTCTGCTGAAAGCGACGAATGTTATTCGCTTCGATCACAAAATCCGTTTCCATTTCAAGAGATCTCGAAAACTCCTCAACCACCCCGATCGGATTTAAAATCCTCGCCTCTGGAACATATCGATCAAGCAGTTGCGCCAACAACCTCAAGACATCAAGGTCTTCACGGATGAGCCCCTCGACTCCCGGTCTCTGAACTTTTACTACAACTGGAGTATCGTCTTTGAGGCGCGCCTTATACACTTGTGCGATACTCGCGGCGCCAATGGGTCTTTCGTCAATCTCAGAAAAGATGGAATCAACATCTTGGCCGAAATGATGCACTAATACTTGTTGAATTTGCTTAAACGGTACGGCTGGTACTTGATCGTGGAGCTTTCTAAATTCTTCGACAAAATCGGCGGGCACGAGATCTGGGCGGCTCGCTAAAAGCTGGCCGAGCTTTACAAAGGTCGGACCGAGTTGTTCAAAACTTTGCCTCAGACGAACTGGAGCAGGTTGATCGTGCATCTCCGGTGAAGTGAAACGATCAAGTATAAACCGACCGAGTTTAGCCTTTTCGACGACGTGATGAAAACCGTTTTGAACGAAAACGCTTAGAATCTTTCTTAGGCGAGAAGCGTTTTTCAGTGGGCTGCTTCGACGCTTTCCTAGAGTCACGTTCAGCACGAGGCCTTTCTGCAGCCGACTTTTGAACTTCCTCCGGGTCAACTCCCGATGGCACAAAATCAACGCGTCCATCTTCGATGCTGGCTGCCGCCACAACCACCTTGATGGGGTCGCCGATTTTAATCGTCTGCCCTGATCTTCTGCCTACCAGTCGCATATTTTTCTCGTCAAACTCAAAACGGTCGCCCGGTAGCGTTTCTAGTCGGACCAGCCCATCTACATCAAACTGGCGGAGAATCACAAAGAGGCCAAACTTGGTGACGGAGCTGATTAAGCCGTCAAACTCTTCTCCGAGATGCTGGGCCATAAACCGCGCCTTCTTAATCGATTTAATTTGACGCTCCGCCTTGACTGACCTTTGCTCACAGGCGCTTAAAAAGGCCCCTGCTGATTCAAGGTCATCCATGGCACTTAGCCCGTATCCGTGACCAATATTCAGTGCCGCCTTCAATTGTCGATGGACGATTAGATCAGGGTATCTGCGGATGGGCGAGGTGAAATGGGCATAATCGGAAAATCCAAGTCCGAAGTGGCCTACGTTATCCGCACTATATCGAGCTTGTGCCATAGATCTGAGAGTTAAAACATGAAGAATATGTTCTTGGGGATGCCCCGAAAACTCCTGAAGAGCCCGAGTGAGCTTTTTCTGTAGCCCCCCGCCGTTGATCTGGCGCCGAGACCCTAACATAGCTAAAAACGCCTCGAGATTTGCAATCGCTTCGGGGTTCGGAGTCTCGTGAATTCTATAAAGGCAAGGGATCGAGCGGCCGCCAAGCTCTTTGGCTACAGAAATATTGGCCACTAGCATGAGTTCCTCAATTAACCGATGCGAAAAAAGTCGTTCCGATTGAAGAATATCAATCGGATTGCCGCCATCATCCAACTCAATTTCGGTTTCTGGAATCTCTAGATCCAAAGACCCTTCGCGAAAGCGACGGGCCATCAACACCTTAGCCAAATCTCCAGCCTTCTTGATGACAGGTGCCACCGATTCGAATGCCTTTGGCGTTCGACCATCTATGACTTCTTGCGCTTCACCGTAAGTCACTCGGGCCTGACTTTGAATTACTGCTTCGTAGATCTGCCATTTCAAAAGTTGCCCCTGAAAGTCGATCAACATTTCAGAAACAAATGCAAGCCTTGGAACATTTGGTTTGAGAGAACAAAGTTCGTTACTCAATTTTTCTGGCAACATGGGAGCCACAAAATTGGGAAAGTATGTACTTGTCCCTCTTTCGTACGCATCTCGATCAATTGCCGTACCTGGTTTCACGTAGTGACTGACGTCAGCAATTGCAACCCAGAGTCGAAAACCATGATCTGTGGACTCGACATATATGGCATCATCAAAGTCCTTCGCGGTCCGTCCATCGATAGTAATAAATTTCTTATCCCTCAAATCTTTTCGGCCCTGCATATCCCTTTCGCTCACCTGGTCGGGAATCCTGTCGGCCTCTAAAAGCGCGCCTTGAGAAAATTCATAAGGAATGGTGTGGACATGAAGCATGCGTTTAGCGTCGTTTAAAGGATCTTCTATATCTCCAATAACCGACGTCACTTTGCCGGAGAACCCCTGAGCCGCGTCGGGGTAAGTTAGTATTTCTACCGCTATCCAATCCCCGTCCTTGAGTTCTAAACTTAAGGGATTCTGGACAATGAGATCCGATCCCCAGGCAAAGCTATGGTCCCTCAGGCAGCCTCGTCCTGCCCCTAAGGACTCAAACCGACCAGCCACCCGTTTGGTTCCACGCTCAAGAATTTTTTCGATTTCTCCACGCCAGCGGTCTCCTCCTGGTTCGCGGATCAGCCGAACCTGGAGGCGATCATTTCCCATAACCCCAGACATTTCTTGCCGAGGAACGTAGACATCAGGAGCCTCAGGATCGTCGGGAACCAAGAACCCAAATCCATCAGGGTGACGTTTGACCAGACCGGTCACAGAGGAGAAGCGAGATCGCTTATTTTTTGCCATTTTCTAGAACGAACCTAACATAGAACGGGTTTCAACGTCGATATTTTAAAAAGGAAAAGTATTTTGCCGGAATGACATCAAGAGCCATCTCCTCCTGGCAAACAGGACAAGGCCTTTGCTCTGGGATTTTTATGCCTTCGCGGGCGTCCACTGTGGCCTCCATATAGTCTTTACCCCGAGTCGCCAATAAATTGTCCTCTCGACCGCAGGATTCGCAGTAATAGGGGACATAGAATGACCCCACTATGGCGCCCATCGGTAAAAAGCCGTTAAGGATATTCATTTGGTCGACAACCACTCGAGGGCAATTTCGAAAAACCATCTGGAACTTGGAGCGAAGCTGCTTCACCCAAAGAACCCAATTACGCAAACCCATGGAGTTCAGGCTAACGACCTTATCCAGATCCAAAGTCACGACCATCGAGGCACCCGGATCTATCTCTTGAAATATGGTTTCTTCATTGATGGCACCAGTGACGTGAACCACACAAATTTGACCATCGTTGAAAATTTTAAATTGGCTTTCCGTCGAGCTTTGCTCCACCTAGACCTCGATTAACATGCCCTCACGGGCAAAACACCAGTCAACTTCATGAGGATTGTGACCCTGACTGCGGGCTGCGGCAAGTATTGATTCGTAGTACTCGCGAGTTTGCTCTTCCGCCTTGGCGATTTTGCTATCTGGGGCGGCAGGATCATGATGAATAAAAAAGAGCCGCTTCACTTTTTCACGCATAGCTAGGTCAAGACCTATTGGCGCTGAGGAATGTCCCCAGTTGATTTTCTCCGTGGCCTCAAGAAAAGTGTACTGAGCATCAAAGATCATCACATCTACATTTTGATAAAGTGGTAAATCAGCTCCCAAATCGCTCGCGCTCATCCTAGTGCACTCGGAGTCCACACAGTGAGAAAAGACCTTGCCTTCATTCTCAAAGCGAAACCCCCAGCAAGGATCTGGATGATCGAGCTGATAGGGCGTCGCTTGAATGTCCTTGAAGTGAATGGGTACCCTTGGTTCCAGACGATGAAAGAATATTTTTGCGCCCAGGTCTTTGAACTCCACCGGAAAGCGAGGCTTTTTGAACATACCCCTGACATTTTCCTCCAAATCCTCTTGCACGGCATACATGTGGATCTGGTTTCCAGGAATAAAAATCGGCAAGAAGAAGGGCAGCCCAAGAAGATGATCCCAATGAAAGTGAGTAAATAGAATGTGAACTTCGCCTCTGCCAAGCCCACAGGGGCCAAGCGCTAGCTGCTCACCCAGTCTCCTCATTCCACTGCCACCATCTATAATCACAGAGGTTTGTGGCGTACTCACCTGAATACAGGCTGTATGGCCACCAAATCCGCCGCGGCGATGGTGGGGAAGCTGAGCAAGAAAATCTTTGGCTGATTTTCCACCCTGCGACTGAAAGTAGATGAACTCTTCTAGTGTCTGCAGAAGACGGTCTTCAAGATGAGCGGGTGTGAGCGGGGCCGGCAAAGATCCGCGAATTCCCCAAAGATTGACTTTCATTGACATATAGACCGATTTTAACCCCGGATTGGCCACCCGGGGTACCCGACTTAAGACTGTTTTTAAAGTAAGCTCTGTTACTTCGAGTCGGGTCTACAAAGTTTTTTGAGGGCAACGTGGTCTAGTAAACCACCCAGAGTATCGGCCTTACCTCCGGCCTTAAATAGGAGCTTATAATGCCCGCCCTTTTGAACTGTAATGAAGGCCTTCTTTTTTTGCCATGCGCTGGTTGCATTGGCCACACGATCTTCTAATAACTCATCGTCTTCGATATCGAGTGAAGCATCGCCAAAATAAACGAGAATCTTGTCCCTCTCAGTGAAATTTGAGCGCGCTCTATAAAGATACGTCAGTAAATACCGGCCAGGCTCATTTATGCTAATTACCTGATACATTCCAGAGTTGGTATTTGAGCCACGCTCTTGATTGGAATGGGAATCGAGCTCAATGTAGTGATAATTGGGCTGAGGTGCTCGCTTCTCACCCGCCGGTTGAACGCTAGTTCCCGCCTGAACTTCGATTCCACTGGTCCCATCGGTGGCATACCAAGATACCCCACCATGACCGTCTGGAAGACTTGCAAACACATCCCAGTCCTTGTTTGCCGCCAGGGCATTCAGCTTCTTATGATTAGTAAGACCTTCGCGCGAATCAACTATTTCAAATTCACCGTTTGAGATAAAGTCATCACCGCAGGCAAATTCGTCGCCGGTTGAACCTGTTGAACCCGTCCCACCTGTTGAACCCGTCCCACCTGTTGAACCCGTCCCACCTGTTGAACCCGTCCCACCTGTTGAACCCGTCCCATCTGTTGAACCCGTTCCACCTGTTGAGCCTGTTCCACCTGTGGAGCCTGTTCCACCTGTAGAGCCTGTATGGCCGGTGGTTCCCAAATCGCCCTCAGTCCCCTCAAATCCCAAAGAACCCACGCTCGAAAACTTAGCGGGAGAACAGTTTTGAAAAGTACCAATAGTTAGTACCAGTGAACTCAAGATGACAAAGCCCTGATACCGAAGAAAGCAGCGACTCAATTTGAGACGATTGATTTTTTTCATAGGTTCCCCCTGCCGCTTCTAGTGAGCAAAGCGAGGGCCAACCCGATCTCACCAAATCAAGCAGGGCACAGAATCAGCGACTCATACTGAAACAAGAGCGGCAGGAGTTTTGACGGTTGTCTAAATAATTGCGGCCCCCGAAGCCAGAGGCCGCTAGATATGAACTGAAGATCAATTAAAAGTGATAGGCGTAGCCAATGAACCCTTGAATTCCCGACATGGTAACACTTAAGTCGTTACCAGCTCCCGTATCACCGATTTCAACTTCTTTATTTTTTTGTGCCTGCGAAAGGGCATACAAAGTTCCCGAGGCACTGTCGGCAACAACTCGATCAACAGAGAGATAGCGAAAATTACCTTCCACGCTAATGCAGTGTGGACCACCCCAGAGACAAAACTCTGCACCAAGGCCCAACATATATCCCATGTCGGCGCCGCTGTATTTAATGCTGTTTCCCTCTTCTTTGTGCTCCCCTTTTACGATTCCAACACCAATACCGAGTTGAGAGAAAAACTTAATATAGTTGCTTTCGAGCATATAAAATCGGGCGACTGGAAACACCGTATAACCAGTAACTCCGTACTCATAGGTTTGTCCGGAACCATTCTTTCCATCTTCATTTTGATAAAAGAAAGAAGGCCTCAACTGAAAAGCCAGCCACATTCCAGAAAATCGATATTCAAGAAAGCCATAAAGCTCCCAAGCATTGCCTAACTGTCCCGTGCTAATTCCGCCCTCGCCGGCGTTGGCCTGACTAATTGATTCGTTGATGTCGTCCTGGCTCGCAGCAACAACTCCAAGAGCACCACCAAAGGCCCAACCGCCGCCGCCGCCGCCTACGGCCCATGCCGCACTTGAGGTCAAACCTCCTGCAACAGCCAGCAACCCTACGATCAAATGCTTTCTCATCATATCCCCCTGATTTATTTTCGCAGGCACCATTGTTAACAAAAAAAACCGAACTGACAAGCGGCACGGGACATTGACCATCTTTAAGTTAAAAACCTACGCTCTAGCCATGTCGTGGAATACAGCTCTTCAAAATATCGCACAAAAACTCTGCGACTCCGTTTTTGAGCTCAATCCTATGGCAAGGCCCAAGACTTTCGATAAAAAGGTCGTTCAACTGGTTGCTCACCGAGGGGGTTACGGGCCTGGTTTGATGGAGAATACGAAAGAGGCCTTTATGATGGCCAAGGAGGCGGGAGTCTGGGGCCTCGAGATGGATGTGCGCTGGTCAAAGGATTTTGTTCCCTTTGTTCACCATGATGCCACCATATCGAAAACCTCTAAAGGTAGCTATCCGCCCTTTGCCAATTTAAATTGGCAAGAGATCTCAAACATCGCCCCACAAATTTGCCGTCTAAGTGAGGTCATTCAACTTGTCAAAGACGCTTGTCATCTTATGATCGAGGTTAAAGAACCTTTGGTTGGGGAAAGGGAAGAAAGCCTATGTGCCACGCTCAAGACCCTTGAACCCAGAAGAGATTTTCACCTGCTCACGCTTCTTCCAGAGTATCTCACCTCATCTCAGTTGCCTCGGGATTGCTATGTATTTGTCACCGAGCTTAATTTTAAAAAGGGCTCTGATTTTGTTTTAGAAAATCGCTGGGGGGGAGTGGCTGGCCACTATCTCCTGCTTAATGACAGCCTTCGGCAAAAACACCATGAACAAGGGCAAAAGGTGGGCGTGGGCTTCGTCAATGGAATCAATAATGTTTATAGACAAGTTTCAAAGCAGGCCGACTGGATTTTCACAGACCGTGCTATATCTTTACAACAACAGCTCTGAGGCGCTCTTGACCGATTCCCACCCTCGAGCTAGGACGTTAAACCAACGAGGGGGTATTTATGGAAGTCACACCAGCTGGTGAGTCGAAGGTCTTGTTGGATCAAGTCCCTGAGCTCAGTCTTTCAGATTTTATAACTGGAACGCCGACACAAAAAAACCAGTTTGTTGAAGACCTATTTCGAGGCCTAAAACATTTTGGATTTATCGTTTTAAAAGACCATCCGATCGATGATGATCTTCTCGCCCACGCTTATGATTTGAGCCAGCAACTCTTCGCGCTTCCCTTAGAAAATAAAATGAAGCTTATCAGCTCCGCAGGAGCTGGCCAGAGAGGGTACACACCCTTTGGCAAAGAACACGCCAAAGACTCTCAATTTCCCGACCTCAAAGAGTTTTGGCATGTCGGCCGAGAGTGGAGTTCAAATAGTCGTTATGCCAATGACTTCCCCCCCAACATATGGCCCGAGCAGATCGCCGATTTTCGTTCTGTCTTTTCAAAGATTTTTACGGAGCTCGATGGAGTTGGTCGAATCATTTTGCGGGCACTCACTGGACCCTTAGAACTTCCCGAAAATTACTTTGACGGAATGGTCAATGAGGGAAATTCAATTCTTCGTCTTCTCCATTATCCACCCATCCCAGAGGGAGCTGATCCCAATTGCATTCGCGCCGCAGCCCACGAGGACATCAACCTCATCACTGTTCTGGTGTCGGCATCTGCTTCAGGACTTGAACTTAAATCCCGTGATGGAACGTGGCTCCCAATTGAAACCCAGGCCAATAATCTGATTGTGGATTCCGGAGACATGCTTGCTAGGATCACCAATGATGTCATCCCCTCGACCACTCACCGTGTGGTCAACCCTAAGGGCCCCAATACAAGCCGGTACTCCATGCCCTTCTTCATGCACCCTAATCCCGATGCAATGCTCAGCTGCATCCCCTCCTGCCGCGGAGATGGGGCCAAGTACCCAGACATTCTGTCCGAAGACTTTCTGCGTCAGAGGCTGCGTGAGATCGGCCTCATGAAATAGATCCATGTAATTTTTATACAGTCCTAAGTAGTTGAGCTGGAATTCCGCATCCATCTGTTAATTTTTTCAGCACGGGCAAGGCTGCCCGGTGGGGAGGAATTTATGAGTCGAAATGGAATTGCACTCGCCCTTGTCATGTTGATCGCAGGCCCCGTTTTTGCGGGTTTTTCTGATGATGGCTCTGTATTGCCCGAAGTCCTTCGGCTTTATCTCACTCCAGACTCGGTACAAGTTCAGCAGATCCAGGAACCACAAGCCATCGACCCTGAAGCTTCTCCCGTTGATGACTGT
>JAPKGD010000580.1 GCA_026648125.1 Bdellovibrionales bacterium
AACTCCGAACTCGCTCTACTTAGGAGCAAAATCCTTTCAGACTGTTAAAGGGAAAACCGCAGAGGAGATAATTGGAGGATCAGAGATACCTATTGCTCTTCCCTCGAGATCTTCGTCTATTCGGGCCGAGATTGACTCCTATTTAACTCAAGAGGGGCTTCATGCTCACTGTGTTTTTGAAAGCAACATGATCTCGGCGCTAAAGAAAACTGCTGCACAAAATCTTTGTAGCGTTTTTCTACCAAAGGCGTTTGTGATGGATGAATTAAAGAGCGGACTCCTCATTGAGGTTCCCCTAAAGAAACCATGGGATCACCGGACAGTTCTTCTTGGTGGGGCAAACCCCATGTCAGATCTCAAGACCCGATGGGTGAATCTCCTCATTGAGGAAATCAAAGCACTGTCCCGCCATCAATACTCCGATTCAGTGAATTAATTTTTTAATGATCTAAACCGCTGAAGTTAATTTAGATTTACCAACCAATTCTATTTTTAGAAGTGATCAATACAGAAAATAAACTCGTGGACGGCTCAACTTTCAGTTAAGCTCCACCCAAATCTTTTCTCCACAGGAGGTCTGACATGAATGCGCAGGTTACCTTCAACGGATTCCAAGGACTTGACCACCACCATTTTTTTGTCGGCGATATGGCTGAGAAAATCGTGGGACAGTTTGAAAGGCACAAGGAGTTTAATATACAAGTCCTTTGCCGTAAGCTTCACACTCGACATTCCCCTAAACACACTCAATTTGAATGCGAAATTCTTCTTTATGCAGATCCGCTGAGAGGCGACCTCTTTGTACGTAAATCGGGTGACACTTTTTATTCCGCAGTCCGATCGGCATTTCATGCGATCGAAAAAATTCTAAGGCGAGAATCAAAGACTAGAATTTCGCGATGGAGAAGAGTTCCCGCTCCCCCCTCCCTTCCGACACCCGCCTAATTCTTTAAATTTACCTTTCTATAGGGCCCTCATTGGAAAGAGGGCCTTTTTGTTGACGAGAGTTTCACTACATTCTATTTACATGACTAGATTTCATCATACTTCATAAATGAGGCACGTCGTGGGCGAAAAAGTGACCCCCGGATCGGAAGTGGCCCAAGATCAAAACAGAAATACTTGGGAGACTTTTGCCCATGACGCTGATATCGGAATTCGAGGCCGAGGAAAAAGTCTCGAAGAAGCGTTCTCTCACGCAGCTCTCGCCCTCACTTCGGTCATTACAAATCCGTTGAATGTGACTCGGCAAGCTCAGGTTAAAATCCAGTGTCAAGAGCTGGATATCGAACTTTTGTTTTTGGATTTTATAAATGCACTGATCTTTGAGATGGATACAAAGCGGATGATATTTGGCAATCGCCAAGTGAAAATCGATGGATCTCAGCTCGAAGTTTTGGCTCAGGGAGAGATCATTGACGTTTTAAAACATGATCCTGCAGTTGAAGTGAAGGGCGCCACTCTTACTGAGCTAAAGGTTTATAAAGAACAGGAACTCTGGTGCGCCCAGTGCATTGTCGACGTGTGAAAGGGACTGAAAGTTATGGACTTAAGTTTCTTTGAAAAGATAGATGATCACACATGGGAAATTCCACAAAGTGGAGCCATGAATGGGCCCGCACGCATCTATGCCAGTGAAAGTTTGATTCGCGAGATGGACCGCAAGGTCTTAGAGCAAA
>JAPKGD010000581.1 GCA_026648125.1 Bdellovibrionales bacterium
TAGCACGGGAAGAGAGACGGCCTCTCGCATATGAGCAATGAACTCCCAATGCGCGGGTGGAGTGTACATTTCAAGTTTGGTTCGGGCGTGAACGGTGAGTGTTGAGGCTCCGGCTGCTTCTACTGCTTGGGCAATTTCTTTGACGTAATCTTTGTGATCAAAACCTAGTCGCACTTTAGCCGTGACCGGTATGGAGGGGGGTACACTTTTTCGAATGGCCGAGGTCACATGAAAGAGCCGATTTGGGTCCTTCAATAGGGTGGCTCCGCCGTCGTGTCGATTTACCGTCTTCGCCGGGCACCCAAAATTAATATCGATCCCTGGAGCGCCCAGTTCAGCAACAGAAGCGGCATTTTCAGCCATAGGTTGTGGCTGTCCACCAAGAAGTTGCACAAAGACGGGGGTTCCATGCTTAGTTAAACCGTTGTTTAAAAGCTCTGGGCAATACTCCAGCCATACATGCCGGGGCACGAGTCGATCTGTCACGCGCACAAACTCTGTGACCATTCGATCAACTCCGCCGACTTCGTCTAAAATTTCCCGCATGGTAAAGTCGATGACCCCCTCCATGGGGGCAAGCATGATAAATGGCGTGCTCATAAGGTCTTTTCCAGTCCAAGTATTTTTTTAAACTGATCCTCAGTGAGCGGCTGTATCGAGAGTCGCTGTCCAGGTCTTATGAGTAAGAGATCCTTCAAACTCGAAGTCTCTTTGATCAAAGTCAGAGGAATCACTTTGGGTAGCTGGCTTACAAACTCCACCTCGACACAAAACCAAACCGGAGAATCTTTGGTCGCCCGTGGTTCATAATAAGGGGATTTTTTGTCAAACTGGGAGGGATCGGGTTGGGCGGGGGCTGCCACTCGGGCTCGGCCTGCCACACCGGGAACCTCGCAGCTCGAGTGATAAAAAAGAATCTCGTCGCCCACCTGCATGTCCTTGGTCATAAAGTTTCGGGCCTGATAATTTCGCACCCCATCCCAAAGAGAGCGGCCCTGAGTTGCCAAATCAGCAATGCTAAACACTTCAGGCTCAGACTTCATTAACCAAAAACGGGTCGACATGGCTCCTTGTTAGCTCGAGATGGCGCAAAATGTCAAAAGCGCCACGCAATTTGATTGAGATTCTTTCGTGCTTTTCTCGCTATTTCCGTGCAGAAATGGGGCTTTGAATTCAATAGGGGAGTATTTCATGTCCTTTCGCATCGAAAAAGACAGCATGGGTGAAATTCAGGTTCCCGCAGAGCGCTTGTGGGGAGCTCAAACCCAGCGTTCATTGCAGAATTTTAAAATCGGCGGAGATCGATTTCCGCGTGAGATGATTCGAGCCTTAGGAATTCTTAAAAAAAGTGCGGCTATGGCGAACCGGGAGCTGGGATTGCTTGCTGAAGACAAAGCAAAATTTATTATCCAGGCGGCCAATGAGGTGATTGAAGGGCGCTGGGATGCTGAATTTCCACTCGTCGTTTGGCAGACCGGTAGCGGTACCCAAACGAATATGAACAGCAATGAGGTGATCGCCAATCGCGCCATCCAGTTGAAAGGTGGAAAGCTCGGAGAAAAGGGCATTCATCCCAATGACGATGTCAACAAGGCTCAATCCAGTAACGATACATTTCCCACGGCCATGCACATTGCGGTGGGCGAGCGAATCAATCAGCATTTGCTGCCGCA
>JAPKGD010000582.1 GCA_026648125.1 Bdellovibrionales bacterium
TCCTGTTCTTAATCGCCGGCTTGGTCCGGTTCATTAAAGGCCAAGATCGTAAACGGATTCGGATTCTTGTGGCAGAATGCTGGCCCCAGCTTCTGCCATTGTTTTTATATGGTTTGATATTGCCTATAGTCGTTACTTTTTTAGTTGGACCACGGAATCCAGTATATTATGTCTGGAGTGCAATTTGCCTTCAACTCTTGCTTGTGATTTTGCTCGGAAGATGGGCTCTTTTTGGTTCAAAGATTTTCTCGACCTTTCTATTAATGGGTGCAATTTTTAATTTTTCTGGCATGCACTCGAGTGCCTTTGGCGATGGAAGAGTAGCGAATTGGGCCCGATCGAAGGTGGGTTTTTATCTCCGTTATCCAGAAAGCATTCGCACTCCTGAGCCTAACCGCCCACTCGCAATAAAAGTAAGTGAACTTTTGGGCCAAAACCGACGAGCGGAGATTGCAACCATATTTTTTAATATTCCTAGTTACCCGAAGGTAGAGGCCGCAGCGTTGGAGATTGTTTCAAGCGAACTCGAACTGCCTCAGATTTGGAAGACTTGCACTCTATTTTGGTACCACAATCAGCTCTACGATCACGCAACATGTTCTCTAGAGAATTACCGGTACCTACTCATTGGGCCCAGAAGTACACTTATTGGTAGGGACCAAATCGAGATAACGTATGCAACGCCCGAAATTAAAGCACTTGTTTCGGCATGGCTGGAGAACCCTGAGGCCGTTGCCAGTTACCACCTTGTTTCAAGCATTCAAATTGAAAATGACCTGATTGGCGATTCCGCAATTTTCGATCTCTACGAGTTACGTTAGGAACCAGGTCCTAAACGTGGTCACAGCAAGTCATTTTTGCCAAGGATAAAGCGCCTTGAATTCTTGCAGCGCTTTGACTTGAAATGCGGTCTCTTCAACGCCCATCTCACCGCCTCTAAGCGCTCCGGCGGGGCGGGCCGATTGATCCATTCCAGCGTATCCTCAACGAAGGGAAACAATGTTCGATCCTCAACCACGGGAATCAGCATTTTTGAAAAACCAAGAAGTCCATTCAAGGTTGAAAAGGGATAATCTTCCGCGCGGTTTACTATTCCGGCGAGAATCGGGTTTTGGTAGTTGTATTTATATGCATTCAAATAATAATTGTTTGAGTGCAATATAGTTTTGTAATGACGTCCAGCGAACGATTCATTGATTCGATTGCCAGCCCTGGTTAGGCGAAGGCTTACGTTCTTCATAAAAAATTGCATGCACTGACTGACATTTGAGTCGGGTGTTGTCGCGATAAGATGAAAGTGATTGCTCATGAGAACAAAGGAGTGAATTTTCAAATTGAAAATACAAGTCGTTAGATAGAGTTGCTCAGAAAAGATATCCCAGACCTCCGGCATTGGGAGATGAAACCACTCTTTATTAATGCATCTTGCAGTGAGATTGTACGGAAACTCAGATTGTAGAATCGCCTTTGCTCGTGGCATGAGGAGGCGACAATGCATATATTAAGCTGAACAAGAACTCGTCTGCGACTGAATTGCGGGGTGGTGCGTCCGCAAATAGGACCTGGTTCCGAATGAATGGCGGAGAGGGTTTTTAATGTCCCATTTCGCGCCTAACTTCCTGAATCTTCTCATATCTTCACCCTCTTCGGTCAA
>JAPKGD010000583.1 GCA_026648125.1 Bdellovibrionales bacterium
GGCTGAAGTTGTGGATGGAGAGATCAAGGCCTCCGACCTCATTGTGACAAAGGTGCGGTAAATAAATGTGGTTCTTGGCGATTCGCCACTTATTAAGCCGAAAGCGTCAAACCGTCTTGACTCTCATGGGTATCGCTCTTGGCACAGCCGGATATGTGGCCATCTCTGGCATGATGCTGGGTTTTCAGGCTTTTATTATTGATCAGTTGGTCAATAACGATGCCCACGTGCGAGTGTCTGCACGCGAAGAAATCATCGAGCCAAATTCTTTGAATGAAGAGTTCTTTAGCGAATTTAAACACGTATTTTGGGTCGCCCCCCCGTCGGGGCGAAGAGACAACTCTTTTCTCGAACATCCACAAGGATGGTTTGATCGTTTTGATCAGGACCCAAGGGTTTTAGTTTATTCGCCTCAGCTGAGCTTACAGATCATCGCCAATCGGGCCAAGGTTTCTACGGCAGCCCGTCTCATCGGGGCTGACCCCACCAAACAAATTAAAGTCAGCAATATCGAAAAATATATGCTTCAAGGCAGTTTTGCCGACATCGGGCAAAGTGGCAATCGGGTGGTTATCGGTGATGGGCTCTTAGGAAAACTGGGTGCTCAGGTGAGTGAGAGCATTTTTATTTCAGCGGGAAAATCAGCCCCTGTGCCATTTAAAGTGGTGGGAAGTTTCCACTTAGGTATAAAGACTCTAGACGACTCCACCATTTTTGGCGCCCTGGGTGATGTGCAAAAAGTCAATCGCTCGCCCTCACGAGTTTCGGATATTGCGCTTCGCTTAGTGAATGTTGAAGATGCCGCCAATATTGCGGCGACGTGGAACATGATCGGGCAAGATCGAGTGCAAAGTTGGGATCAGGCCAATGAAGGAATTATGTCGGTGTTTACCACTCAAGATATCGTAAGAAACGCCATGACCTTGTCCATTCTCATCGTGGCGGGCTTTGGGATTTACAACATTCTAAGCATGGCCGTTTATCAGCGGCGTCGAGAGATCGCCATCTTGCGCTCAATAGGCTTTGAACCTGGTGATATCGTTCGATTGTTTTTAGCGCAAGGCTGGATTTTGGGTGCCTTGGGTGGAGTGGTCGGCTTGATTGTGGGATTTTTTATTTGCCAGTATATGACCACCATTCAGATTTCAAAGGATCGAGTGATTGGGGCGGGCACGATGTTGGTGTCGTTTGACTACCTCATTTATGTGCGGGGATTTTTGTTGGCCTTTGGCTCAAGTCTTGTGGCGAGCTTTTTGCCGGCCCGAGCGGCAGGCAAGATGACTCCCATTGATATTATCCGAAGTGAGGGGACTTAAAATGGGAATCGTCCTCGAACACATCGAAAAGTCCTTCGGTGAGCCACCTGTAAGGGTTTTAAAAGATATTTCGCTTGAGATTAAAGATGGCGAGATGGTTACCCTCACGGGTCGCTCAGGGTCAGGCAAAAGTACGCTTCTTTATGTGATTAGTACGCTGGATCGGCCAAGCTTAGGGCGGGTGGTGATTGATGGTCAAGATGTGTCGGCCATGACCGGACAACAAGTGCACCACTTTAGAAATGAAAACATGGGATTTATGTTTCAGTTTCATTATTTGCTACCGGAACTTTCGGCGCTTGAGAATGTGTTGATGCCGACACTTAAAACCAAC
>JAPKGD010000584.1 GCA_026648125.1 Bdellovibrionales bacterium
GACGAGAAGCGTTTATCCATTTTGGAAAAATTTGCCTGTCCGTCGTGCGGCTCATTGCACCTTCAGCTCGTCAAGACCATACGATGATTGCGACAGAGCAAGCTCTTGTCGTCTTCGGTGGTGAGTCGGGTGGAACTTATGCAAGTGATGGTGCTATGTATAACGTCAATACCGACTCTTGGAGCGCATTAAGTTCCACAAATGCTCCTGCCGCACGAGCTGGGCATACCGCTGTGTGGACGGGCTATATCGGTGATGGTCTGGGACGAGGATCCCTCTATTATCGCTTGAACTTCAATGGAGACCGCGGTCGAATGATTATCTGGGGCGGCAGCAACTCGGGTGGCAAACTTGACTCAGGCGCAATCTTTAATCCAGCAAATCCGTAACTCCAAACGCTCTTTTAGTTTTGGAGTGGTCGCCGCAGTGACCATTCTTACTTTTAGTTATTGGTTTTTTTCAGATTCCTCGATTTTGAAAGTTGGGCAAGTGGCTCGAGTGGGGAGCTATCGAATTTATGAAAAGGACCTTGCTGCCCAACGCAAAATTAATGGGGTGATGGGCGGGGACAAAGATCGGATTGATCCGTTAATACAGTTGGTTGATGTTTATGCTAAGGCGCAAATATTGGTAGATCATGGAATAGACCTTTCTGAGAGCGCCCTCATTGCCGAGGAGGAACGCATTGAGAAAAACACAAGAGATCGCCCAGCTCTGGATTTAATTAAATCAGTATTTTCGAGCAGGTCAGATTATCGACGTGTTTTTGTTCTCTCAACCTTGGTCAATCGCAAAATCTATTTTGAATTCTATGCGATCAATCGCGATGTTCATCGTGCAACCTTCAAATTGGCGAGTGAATTTTTGAATCGGGTTATACAACAACCGGATCGCTTTAATGAATTGGCACAGGAATTGGGCTATTTTACGCACACCTTTGTCGTGGAGCCGGAGATGATGGAAGATGCCAATTTTTGGCAGGCAAAATTGATAAAGAGTCTCAGTCCCGGCCAAATTTATGATCAGATCATCGATGGCCAAGAGGCCCTCGTGTTAGCCCGTCGCTCAAAAGATTCGGAAAACTCGATCGATGTGGTATCCATTCGCAAGCGCCCCTTTGAAGATTGGTACAAAGAAGAAAAAGCCAAAATCATAATCGAATACTTTTAGGTACCTGGTTGTTTTTTTGGCCCGCACTGCGGCGATAAAATGCCGACATAAATAGCTAGGTAATCAAAGCCACAAAAACGAATTCCTCCTATAACACTGAAATTTAAGGAGAGAGAGCCTCAAGCCGCATTTGTGCCTCATTTAATGTTTAAACAAAATGACTCGCCGCGGGCCAAAAAACAACCAGGTACCTTTTAGGCAGCAACGGGGGAAGCGAGAGATTCGATGAACTGCTTCCAGCCAAGGGGGGCGTTGACGATAGAGAAACCCCACTCGCGGCGGCGGCGATTCCAGACCGGCTTAGCGGTTAGGGGTATGGTCTGGCTCGAGTTAATCTGTATGCGAAAGTGACAGAGTCCATCCGGTCGCATGGGAAGCTTGGTGAAGAGTCGAAAGCCGCCCTCGCTCACGTCCATAAGTGTTACGCTTTCATCACCAATTTCACTTTCAAGTATCGCGTTCAAGCTGACCGGAAATCT
>JAPKGD010000585.1 GCA_026648125.1 Bdellovibrionales bacterium
GCGCTGGCGCTATTGATCGATCAAGTTCTCCCAGTGAAACCATTGTGGAGAGTTTTGTTGATTATCCCTTGGGCCGTCCCTCAATACATCACGGCCCTCACTTGGAGAGGGCTGTTTCACCAAGAATATGGACCTATCAATTTATTTCTCCAACAGTTCCTACATCTCTCTCCCATTCAGTGGCTGAGCCAACCTTTGACTGCGTTCTTTGCCTGCTTTGTAACCAACGTTTGGCTTGGCTTTCCGTTTATGATGGTGGTGGCCTTGGGAGGGCTACAGTCCATTCCACACACACTTTACGAGGCCGCACGACTTGACGGTGCAAGCTCCCTTCAACGCTTTCGCTTTATCACCTGGCCGTTACTAAGACCGGTCATGACGCCCGCTGCATTACTGGGTTGCATTTGGACCTTTAACAATCTCAACGTGGTTTGGTTGGTTTCAAATACCGGCGAACCAGCTGATCAAACTCATATTCTTGTGAGCTATGTTTACAAGGCCGCTTTTAACCTCTACCGCTATGGATATGCCGCCGCCCTATCAGTGATTATTTTCCTATTATTATTGATTTACGGCCTGTGGGCCCTCCGTCGCCAAGAAAACCTCGAGGAGGTTTTGCGATGAAGAAAGTTGTGGGTCTTCTGATTGCTGCACTTTTTACGGCTTTCTCCATTTACCCTGTGATTTATGTTATTTCGGTTTCACTTCGGGGTGATCAGGCCTTTCAGTCTCGCTCTCTCGAACTCTTCAGTGCGAGTTCAACTTTTCAAAATTACTTTGATCTCCTCTTAAAGACTGATTTTTTAATCTGGTTGAGAAACTCGATTCTCGTCTCTGCCGCAGCCACCATCGCCGGAATTGCACTGGCGTCGACCTCTGCTTATGCCTTATCTCGCTATCGATTTATTGGAAGAAAATGGATTTTGTTCTCACTTTTGGCTACGCAAATGTTTCCCGCAACAATGCTCATGCTGCCATTTTTTATCATCCTATCTAAGCTTCAGCTGATCGATTCTTTTGCCGGACTATTTATAATCTATGCTTCTTCCGCCCTTCCCTTTTGCATTTGGCAAATGAAGGCCTATTACGACACTCTTCCTCATGAACTTGAAGAGGCCGCACGCCTCGATGGTTGTAGACCATGGCAAGTTTTTTTAAAAATCATTCTCCCCATTTCTTCGCCAGCTTTGGTTATTACCGGATTGTTTAGTTTTATGAGTGCCTGGAGTGAATATTGTATCGCAGCGGTCGTCTTGCAAGACCCGGCTCTTTATACGCTTCCGCTGGGTCTTAAGAGTTTTCAAGCCAGTCTCTCCACGCAGTGGGGTCTTTATGCGGCCGGCGCACTTTTGATCAGTCTTCCTGCGGTAATTATTTTTATTATGTTGTCGCGCTACTTAGTTTCTGGACTCACGTTTGGTTCGGTGAAGGGCTAATTATGAGCTACGTTAAAATTGAAAATGTATCCAAGAACTTTGGCGATCATGCGATTCTTAAGAATGTCGATCTCGAAGTTCAGTCGGGCGAGTTTCTTGTGCTGGTAGGACCTTCTGGATGTGGCAAGAGCACTCTCTTGAGGGTTATTTCGGGCCTTGAAGAGGCAAATGGTGGGGATATTTACCTTGGAG
>JAPKGD010000586.1 GCA_026648125.1 Bdellovibrionales bacterium
GGCTTTTGTGGCTGGATTGCAGCCCGGTGATCGGCTCACCAAAATTGGCGGAACGGATATTACACGCTGGAATCAGGTGATTGAGACCATCAAGGCCTACAATCCTGATCTGCCCGCACCGGAAGTGACCTATCGCAGAAACGGTGAAGAAAAGACTGTAACAATCCGACCTGAGCCCACGGAACTTATAGACGCTCGCGGTAGAGACGAGAAGCGATATACAATTGGCATTGTTTCAGGCTTTTTGCCTACGGCGCCCAAGACCGTCATTGTTCGCGCTCATGGTCTAGGTGAAGCGCTCAGCCAGGGGGTTACCAGAACCTGGGAAACCTCGGGAATGATCATTATGAGTTTAGTGCGCCTCGTTCAAGGTGATGTCTCCGCCAAAAATATAGGTGGCATCATTTCTATTGGACGAGTCGCCAATCAATCTTATGAAGCCGGTCTGCCCTACTTTTTAAGAATGATGGCCCTCATCTCGATTAACCTATTCTTATTGAATCTTTTACCAGTCCCCGTCCTCGATGGAGGCCATCTCGTTTTCTTCTCAATCGAAGCGCTGAAGGGCGCACCTTTGAGCATGAGAAAGATGGAGATTGCGCAGCAGGTAGGCCTTGTCATACTCATGTCGCTTATGGCATTTGCCTTATTCAACGATATTTCGAATTGGTTGAACTCGATCTGGTAGGAAGCTTTTCATGGTGGTCCTCAGCGTGGATACGAGCTCTCCACGCGGGACCATGGCCCTCGCGGAGCTCGTACAAGACAAAATTCAAATTCTCTCCGAAGGCTCTTGGCAAAGAGACAAGTCACATAGTGAGCTGATCACGGTCACTTGCGAAGATCTTCTAAACTCCGCAAATCGCAGCCTAAGAGATGTCAGAGGTGTGATCGTCGGTGTTGGCCCGGGCAGTTTTACCGGTGTTCGTGTGGGAATTAATTTTGCTCGTTCACTTTGCTTTGCTGCAAATTTGCCAATTTGGTCAGCGAGCTCCTTAAGACTTTGGGCGAGTCAGTCCCCTGGCTCGGTTGTGGTCGTGATCTCTCAAGCCTTTCGAGACCTCGTTTACTTTGCTGTTTATCAGCGAATCAAAAATGGCCCCGCTCAGGCCCTTGTCCATCCCCAGGCGGCCTTGATTAAAGACCTGCCGACATTAATTCCTCCGGGCCCTTTTGATCTCTGTGGTGATGGCTGGAGTGGGCTTCTCGACCAATGGCCTGAGACTCTCCAATCACGAATTGAATTTCGATCGTCTGGACCCTTAGAAGCGAAAGCTTTTTTTTCGATAAAGGTCGAGGATCAACTTTCGCCAATTTCATGGAAAGACGTAAAACCTCTTTATATTCGCGGGTCTGAAGCCGAAGAGAAGTTGCGGCTGGGTCTTTTAAAACCCGTGTCGAGGATGAGTTAAGTGGAGGAATTTAGCCAAGTGGGCCTCACTGCACCAAACAACACGTACAAATTGGTTCGCGGCCAAGTTGAGCCGCAATCAACAATTATCGCTGTTGGTGGTGGTAAAGGTGGTATCGGCAAATCGTTTGTGAGTTCAAGTATTGCTATCTTTTTGTCTAACATGGGCCACGAAACCTATTTAGTAGATTTAGATCTTGGGGGAGCCA
>JAPKGD010000587.1 GCA_026648125.1 Bdellovibrionales bacterium
ACTCGAGGACCTCAAGGCCACACGCCTTGTTTTGGTCTTGCACAACTAGGCCCACTCCATAGGCACCCATCGCTTCAGTTTTGAGGGTCAGGGATGAGGCAACCACGATCTCTTCTTGGACCCTGGATCCTTCAGGACGCATGATCACCCAAGCCACTTTTAGCGGTTGTCCCGGAAAGCTGGCGTTCTCGCTGGATTCAGCCGTTAAGACAAGATCAGCATTTCTCGGAAGAAGATGTTTTTCGACGTCTTCCTGTAAGGTTTGAACGCTAATCACTGGAACAGGCGGGTTTTCGTGGTCTTCGCATTTCTCTAACTTGTCAGATGCGGATGCGCCTTCCTCGGCCCAGGCCCGAATGCGGCGGCCAGGCGAAGGGCGCGGTGATGCGAAGAATTGGTTCTTAGTAACGCGAGCGTTTTTGAGCTCCCTTGCCACCTGGTCTTGATCTAATCCGTAGATCTCAAACATTCCATGTTTGGAATTGAGCTCACGGTAGGTGACTCCCTCGTGCCGATTCAGTAACTGAGCCAACGAAGCTTCGCTGACCCCCCGAACAATGAGACCCAAATCTTGGGAATTTAGCGGCGGTGAGCTTCGCTTTCTCCCTTGAAAGGCCCCCAGTCCCGGAGCGCATCCACTTAAAACTAAACTTACGATCCCCCACGCAACTATGGCGTGACGCTTTCCCCCTGTCATAAACCCTCCCCCGAAGGCACAGTCAGTATGGGAGGACCAAAGTCTAGGTACAATTTTTACGATTTTCTTCATGGTATAAAGAAAAGTTATGCGACGACAAAAGTGCATGTATTTTCAATGTCTTAGGACGAAGGCGCGGGTGAAATTCATATTAATAAGTGTAAATTTTTCAATACCTTTGATGTCAGAACGCGTTGAATGAGCTCGTGAGTCTAGGCCCGGAATTTGATAGAAAGTTGAACTTCAGTTCTCAATTCGGCGGAATGCCAAGAGGAAAGCATGAATCTACAGCAGTTGACCACCTTTTGTACGGTGATGAGTGAAGGCAGCATGACCGCTGCTGCGGAAAAACTGTTTCTCACCCAGCCTGCTGTGAGTCAGCAAATCCGAAATCTGGAGGATGAACTTGGCGTGGAACTTTTAGTCCGTGGTGTTCGCCAAGTTAAGGCCACACTTCAGGGCCAAATTCTCTACGATTATGCCAAAAGAATTTTGCATCTCACTCAGCAAGCGCAAGTTGCAATTCAGACGATGTCGCAAGAGGTGTCAGGACATCTTCGCGTCGGAACACTAAACTCTTTGGGACTTTATCTCGTCAGCCCCATCATCGGAATGTTTCTCAAGCACAATTCGCGACTTCGGATTAAATTGAGTTACGGCCTCGGCGATAAAATTATTAATGAAATGAGAACGAATGCCGTGGATGTGGCCATATTGCCTGAGATGAAAAGTGAATTTGGTCTCGAATTTCCAGATTTTGAAAAGCGCTTACTTTTTAAAGATGAGATGTGGTTGGCGGCTTCGGGGCGAGACACAAGCCTTCCGTCCTCGATTGAGTTTAAGCAATTTACTATGCGCCCGATTGTGGCCTTCACTGAACACTACCCAGGCTTTCGCTCCCTTCTTGATAGGAAGTTGGCAG
>JAPKGD010000588.1 GCA_026648125.1 Bdellovibrionales bacterium
CAGAGGAGCAGAACTATTGACAATAGTGCCATTCAAAAATGGCTCATCGGTGTAATCGGCAATACATAGCGTGGCGTTACTTGGTGCTTCACGCGAGATCACCCAAGCTTCGTAACCTTTACTCGGGTCAGCGCCTCCCGAGATACTCTTTAGCAGCAATACACGCTTTTCACTAATAGCGATGCCATCCGCGTGAAAGCCAATAGCTAAACTGCCAGAGGCAAGCTTGGGCGAAAAGAGAGTGCTATCATTACCCGAGGATTCGTTGATGAGGAATGATCCGTCGATAGCGTCGAAATGGTACAAATTCGAATAGGTCTCTCTCAATTTTGTTTCTGAATTATCGCTGAGGTGATGCTGGATGATGGCGCCTTGTTTGGGATAGATGAATGAATTTGTGGGTTCGTGATAGAAGCCGGCGCGGGCGAAGTTGACATAGGTTGGATAATTGATTCCACCATCGGCTGAGAAATTTGAAATAAAGTCTGAAGACACACCCGTGTTCACGTCGAGAAGTTTTGACATATTCGCATAAGCTAATTTGTCTGATCCCATATATACCGAGGTAGACGGTGAGTAATTTTGATCGGGCCATTCGAACGCTGATCCTATCACTTGGCCCAAAGGATTCACGCGAATGATTTTTCCTCCACAACCGACGAGGATCCAAGGCCCTATTTGCTCGCCAAAGAGATCACCCACACAGGCGACATTGCCAAAATCCAATGCCGTCGTCGTTCGAGTGAGTGTGTTGAACACGGCGGCTTTCGGGTTATTTTTTGAATCGAGGTAGAAAAATACGACGAGGTCAGTTTGGTAGACTCTCTTAGCACTTAATATGATCTCCGGCGCTCCTGGGGGAGCAACCGACAGGAGCGAGGGCATCGATCCCTTGAGCGAGAGCACGTTCCTCAGTACGGGCGAATAGGCAATGACGGTAGGAGATCCTCCATCCAGGACGCCAACCCGCAGAACTTGATAATCCAAATCAGATGGAACGACACCGAGGTCCAATGTGGTGGAGCTAAATCCTGGAGTCAGTGGTATGCCAGTTCCGGAACTTATTAAATTTGAGCCAACTCCTTTAAGTGCCTGCCCGCAATTTTGGAAGACCAGAGTGCTCAGCAGAATCAGGGTCGCTGTGATGAATACTTGAAACGGAACTGCTTTTATTGGATTTTTCATGTCTCAGGCTTCCCCATGAGTTCAACTTGACCGCCAACGAGATATTAACATTAACATTTTCGGCCTTTTTTGAGAAAATCTTGCGTTGAAATGAATTAGCCCGTCTTGAAAAGAGATGGGGTCTTATTTTGAGATGGATTCACATCTAGAAGCCATATTTAATTTGAATTGCCGGACCCTCTGTGTAGCCAGTGCCTTGAGAAAGGATCACCAAAATGCCTTCAGTTTTTGCTTCGATGGCGATGACCTTGTAAATCACTTCAAAAATAAAGTGGCGAGCAAAGATGTAACCCAATCCGCCTTGATATCCGAGGGCGCCATTGACGGAAGTCTTAGTGTTTGTGCCATTGTCGACGTCTTTATAGGATGCGAGAGAATAATTGAAGCCGAGTGGAATAAAGAACTGCGACCACCGATAAAGGCCGCC
>JAPKGD010000589.1 GCA_026648125.1 Bdellovibrionales bacterium
ATGGACATGGCCGTTAAGAACGGAGCACCCATCATTGGTTTAAACGATTCGGGTGGTGCTCGAATTCAAGAGGGTGTCGAAGCTCTTGGTGGATATGCCGACATATTTCTTCGCAATGTCACCAGCTCGGGAGTCGTTCCGCAAATCAGCGCCATCATGGGCCCATGCGCCGGTGGTGCGGTGTATTCGCCAAGTCTGACCGATTTTATTTTTATGGTGAAAGACACCAGTTACATGTTTGTCACTGGGCCAGATGTGATTAAGACAGTGACCCATGAAGAAGTCACTAAAGAGGAATTAGGTGGAGCACTCACTCATAACCAAAAATCTGGAGTGGCCCATTTTGCTGCCGAAGATGACAAGAACTGTCTTCTTCTTATTCGAGAGTTGCTCAACTTTTTGCCTGGAAACAACTTGGACGATGTCCCAGTTCTTCCCACGAAGGATCGCCCCGACCGCGTAGAAGAATCTCTGAATACATTTATTCCAGATAGCTCGAAGAAGCCTTACGACATGAAACAACTGATTACTAAAGTTGTCGACGAGGGCTACTTTCTGGAAATTCAGCAACACTACGCTCAAAATATTATTATTGGATTTGCCCGATTGAATGGACGAAGCGTTGGTATCGTTGCCAATCAACCACAAGTTCTCGCCGGCTGCTTGAATATTCCGGCGTCGATCAAGGCGGCTCGCTTTATTCGCTTTTGTGATGCCTTTAACATTCCCGTGGTGTCCTTCGTCGACGTACCCGGCTTCTTACCTGGTACGGATCAGGAGTGGAGCGGCATCATTACCCACGGGGCCAAATTACTTTACGCTTATGCCGAAGCCACAGTTCCAAAGGTCACGGTGATCACCCGCAAGGCGTATGGGGGCGCTTACGACGTCATGTCGTCTAAGCATCTTCGTGGGGACGTTAATTTGGCTTATCCAACAGCAGAGATTGCAGTAATGGGTGCGGATGGTGCGGTTAACATTATTTTCCGCAATGAAATTAAAAATGCGAAGGACCCGGTGGCCGAAAAGGCTCGACTTGTTAGCGATTACGAGACCAAATTTGCCAACCCCTACGTGGCGGCAGAAGTGGGTTACATTGATGAGGTCATCGAGCCTGCCATGACACGTAAACGTCTCATCGATAGCCTTGAAATGCTCAAAAATAAGCGCGACACCAACCCGCCGAAAAAGCACGGCAATATTCCTTTATAAGGAGATCGATGATGTTTCGAAAAATACTCATCGCCAATCGTGGAGAAATTGCCGTTCGAGTGATTCGAACTTGCCGAGAGCTCGGAATCTTAACGGTGGCCGTATATAGCGAAGCAGACCGAAACAGCTTACATGTTATGTTGGCCGACGAGGCTTATCATATTGGCCCTGCTCCCAGTAAAGAGTCTTACCTCAATATCCCGAAGCTCCTAGAGGTCGCAAAAACGTCCCAAGCCGAAGCGATTCATCCCGGCTACGGGTTTTTGAGTGAGTCTCCGGAATTCGCAAAGGCTGTTAAAGATGCGGGCCTCAGTTCAGGACGCCGTCAGCATTGCGTCGACAAGCTGCTGCGGAGCTTCCTGCATCGATGCGTGGCCCACCCCCGGCAGCACGACC
>JAPKGD010000059.1 GCA_026648125.1 Bdellovibrionales bacterium
ATCGGCAATTTCCATCAATCCCGCTTTCATCGCCTGAATAGAATCTCCTGACTCAGGAACCAAGACCACGGCGATTCGATCGGCCACATTCATAATTTCTAGTTCGGTTTGACCAACTCCCACCGTCTCAATCAAAACCAGATCCACTCCCACCGCATCAAATACTCGCAACATCAAATAAGCCGAGCTACTTAAGCCACCAAGGCTTCCGCGAGTTCCGAGTGAGCGAATAAACACATTCTCATCGAGCGCAAATTCACTATAGCGAATGCGATCTCCGAGGATCGCTCCGTGAGTAAATGGGCTTGAAGGATCTACGGCTAAGACCGCTAAACGCAGATTTTTATCTCTGAGTTGGCGAATCAGCTGACCCACCAAGGTCGACTTTCCGGCCCCAGGGGGGCCGGTGATTCCGATGCGGTAGGCGCGTGTTTTCGGGCTCAAAAGTTCCGCTCTTTTGAGGCTCTGGGCTCCCTCGCGCTCAACCCATGTCAGCAGCTTGGCCAGCGCTCTTTGATCACCTTTGCGGGCTGAATTTAGTAGGGTCCCGAATTGGTCACTCACGATTTGACTCCTTGAACGGACTAAGCCCCTGAAAAGAGTAGGTATTTTTTGTGACTCTGTCCAGATGTCAGCGCACTTGACAGCCCCGGCCATGGGCCGCCGGATCCGCCAAGAAATACCTTTTATTTTCAATGGTTTAGAGCATGCCACCGCGGCACGAATAGTGCCTTTAGTCCTGGTGAAGGAGGAGCTTATGTCCCGCTGGGGCGTCTCCCACATCCTAATATTGGTTCTCGCCGTGGGCGGGTTGTTTGAGGTGATCAAGCGATTACCTCGCCCTGACTTTAAGCTCGCTGGCAATCCTTCTCGTGTCGAACAATCTAAACCCTATTCTCGAGAAAATCTCCGAGAAGCACGGGCTCAGGCGCCTCCCCGCAACTCGGTTCAAGCTCAGAAAGCGGTAAAGGCTCGCTCTTCAGGAAACCTCGTCATTCCCCCACTCGAGGGAAAGTTCGATGCGCACGCCCCCCAAGCCGCGGCCACTAACAAGACGAATCAGGCGAAAGCTATCCCCACCAAAGACAAGGCCACCAAGAAATGCCGCCCCAAAGGAGAGGGAGAAAGTCAGGCGACTCAACTCCTAGATCCCTCCCATCCGGATCTAAAACTCGCCACTCAACCCATTCCCATGGAAGAAATCACCAAAGCCGAAAATGCAAAAAGCAAGGGCGATCAGTCAGAGGATGAGGAAGAGTGTAACGAGGAGCAGCAAGAGGTCGCAAAAGAAGACCCCAAGCTATCTGAAGACGACAAGTCGGATCAAGAATTGGATGACCTCAACGCTTTTGAACCAGCACCTACCCTTGGCGGCGGGCTCGTCATTAACAACAACCAAGCCACAGATATCCCTGGATTGGAAGAATGGAAGAAACGCCTCCTTGACCAGCCGAACTTCAAAGAAACTGTTCGCTTAATTGAAGCGGTTCAAAAGGGCGAGATCAGCACAGCTCTTTTCCACGCGGTTGTGAAATTGATGTTGGAAGACAATCGCCAGCAAATTCGAGAGCTGGGTGTTCTCGCGGCTGGCAGGGTTCCAAGCTATGAGAGCTTTCACCTTTTAGTCAGCGTGCTCAAGGTTGAAACTTTCGGTTCGAAGATTCGTACACGAGCAGAAAATGAATTGGCGTTTTACCAGCAGCTTCCTTATTTGACCGTGGTAGAAAATGTCTTACGAAACTCAGAAGATGTCTTTGCTCTTGTTTGGGCTACTCGCACCCTTGAGGACTCCGCCAAACACTATCTACAGACAAAGTACAATCGCAAAGGCTCTAGCGGATCTTCAACCAATCCCTACCTTTCGACTTACAATCGCTTCGTCTCGGTACTTGAAGAGCTTATTCGCGAAGGACAGGACAGCCAGCAAGTGGCTCAGGCGCGTCAGACCCTGTCCAGCCTGCAAGATCTCATTCGAGCGCTTTCCTAGTCTGAATTCCTCAGCTATCATCTCCACATGCGGATTGGTATTCTCCACATGTTGGCAATCTTCTTTGGTATTTCCATCGCTGCGGAAGCTGTCACTATTCCCCGCGATCTCGACGCTCAGGATCGCGCCGAGGTGGTCCGAATCCTCGGCCAAGAAACTTCAGGAAAAATCTTATCCAACCCATTTCCCCTTGGTGGATACAGTGGTTTTGAAGTGGGTATTTCTATGGAGATGATTAATACCGCCGACCTGGTCAAATTGGGTTGCGCGCCCTCAAGCCCGGGGTGCCCCAACCAAGACTCCAACGAAGATGAACTTCGCTATGCGCGTTTGAGTGCTGGCAAGGGTCTATATAACAACCTCGATGTTTTTATTCACTTTGTTCCCCTCACCACGGGCTCTGACCTCTCAAGCTTTGGGGCTACAGCGAGATATTCTTTTATTGAAGCGGAATTCCTTCCGGTGAATGTCTCGCTTTTGGTGAACGGCCACCACGTCAATGTGAATGATGATTTTCAATGCCTCTCTTTTGGCGCAGATATTGTTGCTGGCATCTATGTGGATCGTCTGTCGCTCTATATGGGCCTCGGTCAAACGCATTCAGCGGGCACTTTTATCGGTGGCCTGTCTGCTGATGGCACTGTGAACTCGAGTGATCCCCAGCTGAGTGCACAGACCAATACGGTCACCACCCGAGTGACAGAGAACCACTCGTTTGCAGGTCTCACCCTGCATTTTGACCATCTCTTTGTTGCGGCCCAAATCGACCGCTATCGGGACCCCACATATAGCGCTCGCGTGGGACTTCGCTTTTAGTTTCTTCTTATGCGCCGTCCAAATGTAAAAATCCCAATTGAGCTTCATTTCTATTCCATGCAATCTCAGCGGACACAAAGAGGATATCAGGCATGAATCGATTGACTCAGTTTTTAGTGCTCACAGGCCTTACCTTGGCAATTTCAGGATGTGCCATTCTCCACCATCATCAAATTGGAGAAGTAGATTCTAATATTGTTCAAAAAGGCCGCAAGTTTGAAATTCTTCTTTCTGAGACCGGCTTTAGTGTAAATGAGGCAGGTGCCATTTTAAAATCGACGACGCAAAGTAAGCAAAGCCGTAAAGATATTGGCCAGGCTCAAGCCATCATTGAAATGTTTCAAATGGGCCCGAGAACCGGAAACCCCGTTTTTACGGACCAGTTCGCTGACAACCTTGTGGATCGAGTATTAGAAAAATGTCCGAGTGCAAAAGTAAGTGGACTTGCTTCAACTCGAGAAACTGCAAAATACCCAGTAGTAAGCGGCGAGATCGTAAAAGTCTCGGGCTACTGCAACGATAAGACAGAGGAGTAACAGGTGAAAAATGCGATTTTGGCCATTTCGATTTCTTTGGCGTTGAGTGGTTGTGCTTACCTGCAATCGGTATCGACCACAACAATCCCAGCGGAACGACAAAACAAAGTCTCTACCGAGCGCTCTCGGTTTATTGTACTGGGCTTTAATTTTAATAACGATTTTGTAAATGAAATGGCCGAAGATTTGGCCGAAAAATGCCCCGGCGGAAAAGTTCAGGGCATTTTGACGAAGCACGAAAGCGTGGTCTATTTTCCCCTCCTCTTTCACAGCGTGCGAGTTAAAGCCGAAGGCTATTGTGTAGGAGCCAATAAGGATGGTCGCTCATGAGAGCTTTGATTTTAGCTCTTAGCTTATTGTCTCTTCAGGGTTGCACCTATGCGCTTCACTTAAGCGAATTAAACGACATGGGCCCAGAAATCCGCAATAAAAACGCTACTCGCATTAAAGCTGAGGGCGAGCAGTTTACGGTGATGGGATTTGTCACCCAAACGGACTACGTCAACGAAGCCTACGACAAGTTTATTGCGAAATGCCCCGGCGGGCGCATTGTCGGTGTAAATACACGAACCAGCACGGCCCACGGTTTCTTCTCTTGGAAAAACCGCATCCGAATCTCTGGTTGGTGCTTAGGCCCCGTGGCAAAATCCCAAAGCGGAAGCAAAGGTTAACTCCTGAGGCTCAAACAAATCAGACTGATAAAAAGAAGCTAAGCAAGACTTAGCTTCTTCGCGGATCAAAAAAGCCACTCCACCTCGGTACTTAATGGGTTTTATATAATATCGGCCGCTCAAGCGGCTCAGAAGTAAATCTTCCATTTATCGGATTGATGTCTATCAACATATACCATTTGTCGGGGGCAACTCCGCAACCCTCTAACATCGGAAGTGAATCGTCACATGCCTTACGAAGGGTAGAGGCCAAATTGGCCATGGTGATGTTTGTGGAGTTCTCAATCCGATAAAGCGAGGGGGTTTCTTGAGTATAACCCGTGGGATAGTTAAAATCGAAACCAATCGAATATCCATTCCCCGCGTTTCCAAATACTTTGATGTTGTCAGAATTCTTTATCCAAAGAGGCAAGTACTCCCCTTCGATTTTGATATGATCGATGACGATATTTTTAGAACCTCGAATCTCAGCCATGGCCTCCCCTTTTCCACCCTCCACATTGAATTGGTAGAATTTCAAGGGTTTCCATGTTCCATCAATCAGTAGGTGCCGGTATTTGGGTGCAAGATTGCTCGAGAATCCTGAGTTGAAATTATAAATGCGTCCACCAGCACTCCCTCTCATGGTCACCAAGGGACCGTTGAGTTCATAGCGCGCCAAAGGGGCCACGGTGATAAAACCAGAATCTGAACGACGAACGAGTTGCATATTACGAATCAGAGAGTCGCCACCCGAAACCCATTCCAACGCCGACATCCCCGCAGCTCGAACGCTAACAAAGAGCTCTATAAATGAGATTTCCGTTTCGGCCTCAGCGATCTCCGCCGTACGTATCAACGGTTGAATAACTTCTCCATTCTGAAAGACCGGTGAGAATGGATCGCCTAAAATGGAAGAAATTGTACCTAAACCAATGATCTTTGTATTTGGCCTTAGTTGAATGGGTTTGCGTACTCGGTAGTAGCCCTTAGGAATGAATACGACTTCGGCTGCATCCACGGCCGCTTGCAACGCCGCCGTATCATCCGCCTGCCCGTCACCCACCGCCAAATACGGTGCCGTTCGCACATTCACTGTATTTGGATTATCTAGCCGCTCCAAGGACTGAGCCCAAACATGTTTTGAGAGTAAATCAGTGGGAAGACGGTCGACCGGTCCACGTATTGGCAAATACTCTGCCGTCTTCACCCCATTAATAAAGATGCTTTGAGTTTGAGTATAGGTGACTGAGTCTGGCCCTACTCCCGTTAGAGAGTCAGCCCGGGCATATTCCTCTACGACAAACCAATTCTCCGTGTTCAATCCGCTCACGACGGAATAGTCAATTTCGGGATCAGCGACATCGACGACATGAATATCGTCCGTGTATTTAAAATATGAGTTATTGATGTAAACTCCGGCGCGAGACTTAATGGCTAAATTCCCTGTTGCTCGCGCGGAAAACTCGATCACCGAATCTATAAGAGATAAGTTGGCATTGGCTGCGGCTGATTCTCTCGGTATATAGATCGCTGGGCCTTTTGAACCTGCCGCCAATCTTATGTAAGATCCCGTCACAGTAAAGGCATCAAACTGCCCAAAGACAATTGCATTTTGTCTTTGATCTGTAAGACGAAGTCCAACAACACTCGGCCCTCGCGAAGTACTAATAACTCCATCATGGTCACGAATGGAGCGAACTCCAATCTCCCCTCCGCGAACTTCTACATTAGTGATTGACCCGCCTGATCCTGGAATACCGTCGATACCTATAAAACCATCACCTAAATCGATGGTGACGTCTTCAATAACCGAGCCTTGCGCCGCGGGCATGGCGATGACTACAACACTTTCATTCCCAGCCCCAACTTTAAAATCAAGGCCCACAATATAATTGTTCATGTTGATATTTGGCTGAGATCGGTTCGAAGTCGGCGGAAGCGGCCCTCCTCGATTAGGCGCTTCTCGAGCCCATATCTCAATTAGGGTCTTAGTGGCATTACTAGCTAAAAAGCCATCGGAGTAAGGCGGAAGATAAATCACCGGTCTACCCTTTGAGGCTGACTGTTGACCCAATAAATAGCAAGCGCCCTGCATGCCACCTACAATTTTGCCATTAGTTCTCTTGTACAGAGGCTGCACACAACTTATCGAATCGGTCACTGTGTATTGGCCCAAAGGAAAGTAAACCACCAAATTATAGAAGCTTGCCGCATCGAGGGCCGATTGTATGGCCAAAGTCGAATCCGAAACTCCTGTTCTATCGGCATTAAAGGGAGGACTGGTCACATCTAAAAGCCCACAAGCAAGATAGGGCTGAGAAGGAAATTCCGCTTGGGGAATATACAAAGGTTTTCCATCTGGAATGGGAGAGAGAATTGAATCAATGGTATCGAGAGTCGCGCCTTCGGCGATTGGGCTCATCGTCATCTGAGGCTTTGGTGCACCGGCAAGAATTGTGGAAACTCCCAAAGTTTTGCAGGCTTCAATGGCAGGCCCCACCGAGCCATCCGTAATGATCACGGTTTCTTTGGCACTACTCAATAGTCTCGACTCAAATTTTTGGCTACAGTTATTAAATAAGAAGAGGACAAGGGCCGTACCCCCTGCTGCAAGCAAGACTTGAACTGAATTAAAATTTAAATTCCCCATATGGCCCTATTCCAGTCTAACAAACACCCCTTATTTATCAATGCTCCTTATCTCTGTCTTATTTGTGTTACTCCAAGTTGACAGTGTCCACGAACTCACCACCATAAACCCGCCTCATCTTAAGACAACGACGATTGAAATCACTCAGTATTCGAGGACCTCAATTTAGGCCCGTTATTTGCCTTTAGAGCTATTGGGGTAACTGGTGTGCTTAAACGTTTTCTGGGGGTAGGTGGATGGCACTGTCATATCTATATCAATTTTGGCGATCAGCTCTGCGAGTATACAAACCATTTAGTCTGATTTTTGCGTTAGCAGCCTTAATTGGCATTCTCCTCAGCAGTACGCAGGTCTACGCGCAAGCAGACCAAGCCACAGGAAAAATCCGAATCTACACGGCAGATGATTTTACCCATGGCAAATCACAACAATTTTATCACTTGCAAGAGCGCCTCGGTGAAAAGGAGTTCTTACTCAAATTTAAAGATGGCAAAGCTCCGGCTTGGCTGCGCGATGGTTCGTCGGTAAAGATTCGCGGACGTCGCAATCTTGAGAAGAGCGAAATTGATGTGGAGGCGCTAGAAATAAACTCCACCGATTCCAGCGCAAACACGACAGATTCAGCTGCTCTCGCTGCGGCAGGCTCGGGAAAGTCAGTTGCTATTTTGATGCTCGATTTTAACGATGGCACCCATTACAAAGATCGTGCGGCTTTGGACACTTACATGTTTGGTGCATCAAATTCAGTGACCGACTTATACAACAAAGCCACCGATGGCGTAGTAAGTTTTAATCGCGACTCAGATGGAGATGGACAGGCCGACATCTATGGTCCATTCAAACTTAATCTGACGGGATCCGACAATTGCAACTACTCCACTTGGTCGGCGGAGGGCAATAAAGCGGCGCTTGCAGCGGGAATTGACACCAACAAATTTCAACACGTTATCTATGTACTCCCAGGCAACACCGCTTGTGGGTGGTGGGGACTTGGCGGAGGAAGGAATTCATGGGTTCGAGCCGGTGGGGCCCAAGTTTATGCGCATGAATTGGGACACAATCTCGCTATGCACCACGCTTCAACAGACACCGATAATAATGGAACGATCAATTCTGAGTACGGCGATTACTCCTGCATCATGGGTAATAGCAGCAATATGGCCGGCTTAAACGGCGCTCACGCTGAAAGCCAAGGAACCTTTTCTGCATTTCAAGGTCGAATTTTAACTGGCGCAAAAGGCACTTACACACTGGACTCTATCGATCGACCACCCATCGCCGCGAGCAACGCACAGATTATCAAGATTCCAAAACCCGACACAAACAGCTATTACTATCTGACCTATCGCGCTTCAGAAAACTATGGAGCTAAACTCTCTTCAACCTACCTCAATCGTTTGAATGTTCACACCTACAGAGGCTCTGGATTTGTCCAAACGCTCTTTGTCGGATCGTATGGCGTTGGCCAGGCTTTTAGTGACCCCGTAAATGGAGTTTCTATTCGAGTTGTCACCGACGGCCACCAGGCCGAGCGCAGCAAGCGCGGCGGCCAGAACCAGCCGTTTCATCGCAGTCTCCTCGTAGCCCCTCCCGCTCGTACGGCGGGTGCAGGC
>JAPKGD010000590.1 GCA_026648125.1 Bdellovibrionales bacterium
ACGCCGATCGTCCCGGTTTTTCCGCCAGAACTTCCCGCCCGAATTTCATTGCGCTTGAATTCAATCCACTTCTCAAGTCTTTGTGAAGTGATGGGACTGGTCGTTCTTAACCCAAGATCCCTTTTCAGTCTCTCGGCTCCTAGAGGGTCCAAAACAGTATGTTCTTTGTATTGGAGTGCCCAGGCCAGTTCGGATGTATGAATCAGATTTGTCGCATTCATAACAGCAGAAAAACGTCGTCTATGGCTCTCCATATAGGACGCGCTGAGGCGAGCCATCCCATCATTCTGTAGGCTCGAGCCAAGACCTGCATTAAACAAAGGGTCCGCTTCCAGCAAGCGAGCCCCATTTAGAGCCAATCGCTCAACAGTTGCCATATTGATGAAGTTATCTTTCAGTCGAGAGGAAAGATTCTCCGGGCAATCTGTGTTTACCCCTGACAAGATTTCTTTGAGTCGATCCATTGCTAAATTAAAGTTTTCCTTGTTCGGATCCTGCGGACCAGCCCCGCCATGTGCAAGCAACACCGTAGCTTGGCTGTCCTTAGTCAGTTGAATTTGGCCTGAATAGGTCTCGATCTTCGTCTGGGTTTTCATAAATATGGGCATTTATTGTCTGACTAAGGTCCGAGGTCAATTACTCACCCTTAACCAAGGCACAATATTTTCCGAAAACATCAATAGTATCAAACGCATTGGAACGGGAGATTTTTCATGGCATTAAAGTCCTGGGGTGAATTTGTTAAATCTGTATTTAAAAAAACTTCGGAACCCCAGTCCCTGCACCATATCGCAAAGGCCCATGGCCTTTTAAGGCGCCGTTTTTCCCGCGTCGACCTTCCCGAGTCGGCACCCCCTTGTCTTCCTCGAATTCAGTTTAATGAAGTGAACCTTCCTGTGGTGAATTTGAGTGTGGGCGGAGCATGCACAAAAGATCCTTTCGATCATGTGTTGCCCTTACTCGGTCAAGAATTAAATCTTGAGCTACTGTGGCCATCCGGGCGGGAAGTATTAGCCGCCCGAGTGGTGGGGATCTCCAAACATGTCAATCGCCATTTTGAGTTCCTCTCTCTGTCACCTGCGGCAAGCCTAGTTCTCGCGAAATTGGTCCACTTAGGAAGTATCGGCAAAACCTTGAAGCCCACGGCAGAAGATCCCTCTGATGAGGTTCGCCTCAATGTCTCTGAACTTTGGGTGAGTCCCACTGGAGAAAATCTGAAGTTTCATTCTCTTGGTGAGCAAACAGCAACTTTAGTCACGGATCAAGGCGAGTGGCACTTTCCCAAATTTCGCCTCCCTACCTTTGGTACAGAGGGACGCCCTGCAGACCTTCAAGAACTCGCAGAGCTCATCGTTTTATTAAGTAATATAGCCCGACCAAGCCTAAAAATTCGACAGCTCCGTATGACGCTCGAAAATTTAAGTGAGCCTTTACTCAAGGCCGAAGGCCACGGATGAAGAACAAGGTCCCCTTTGACAGTTTTGCGCCCAAGCTGAAGGCCGGAAACGTGAGTCCGAGCGGCCGCCAACTTGTGTACGAGACCTCCGATGGCGAGCAACATATTGTTTTGCCAATTGAAGTTGCGGACCTC
>JAPKGD010000591.1 GCA_026648125.1 Bdellovibrionales bacterium
GCCGTTTCCATTGAGGATCCAACTGTTTGTCGTCTGGGCCGCGGCCCCCGCGGCGCACGCCCACATCCCGGCCACCACCGCCACTATCCGAACAAGATACCCGCGATGGAAATGCTTTGTTGGGCCACTTTCTGGTATTCGTCCCTATGCACCCAAAGATATGTGACCTCTTTGTTGTTATAAGATTTAAGTTGCTCTTTGTCGGTTTGCGCCCCTGCTTTTGCAATACAGACAAATTTTTCGTCGCTGAGGCGAATATAGAGATCCACAGGGATCTTCGAGCCCATAATAAATTCGGCAATTGGGATCGGAATCATATTTGAGACATTAACTTCCATCACTCTCTTATCGGACATAACAGACCTGAATTTTAGCCTATCTCGCCACGACAAACGTCCTGAATCATTTTGAAAAAGCGCCTTTTGCCAGGCCGTCATTTTCGGTGTAAATCCAAAGCCTTTGGAAAAAAGGAGGCCGAATCTGGCGCACCAGGCATTACAAGTTGAAAACTTGGTTAAGGAGTACGGCAAACTTCGGGCTGTTTATGACGTAACCTTTGAGGTGCGGTCTGGGGAGATCTTTGGCCTATTGGGGCCAAATGGGGCCGGAAAAACGTCAATCATTTCAGTGATTGTCACTTTGGAAAAGGCAACAGGTGGCCAGGTTAAAGTCTTTGGTCACGATGTCGAAACAGAATCACGCCTGACAAAATCACTGACGGGCTTTGTGCCTCAGGAAGTGATTAATCATGGTTTCTTCTCCTGCCGTGAGGTCCTCGCTTTCATCAGCGGCTTTTACGGAAGGCGTTCCAATTGGGATCGTATCGACTATCTGCTCAACCGCTTAGGGCTTTGGGATCACCGCAACAAGAAAGTTAAGGAATTAAGTGGCGGGATGAAGCGTCGGTTGATGATCGCCAAAGCCTTAGTTCATGAGCCTAAACTCCTGCTTCTTGATGAGCCCACCGCAGGAGTCGACATCGAGCTTCGTACTAGTCTTTGGCAATTTGTTTTGGAACTCAAGCGCGAGGGCATCTCTATTCTTCTCACCACCCACTACCTCGAAGAGGCCGAAGAGCTTTGTGACCGTGTTGCCATCTTGCGCCAGGGCGAAATTTGTCGCATGGGACCCACTAAAGATTTAGTTCGAGATTTGACTATGCGATCCGTGCGGTTGGTACTCAATCAATCGTTGGCCCCGCTTCAGCACCCACTTTTGGTTGGGCAAGCGGCATCATGTTTGGAGTTTCAGCTGCCAGCGGCGATGGGAGTTGGACAATTACTCGCGGAATTGAGTCTAGACCCGCGCTATATTTCGGATATTCAAATTGTTGAGGGTGACTTGGAAGATGCGTTTCGTTTGGTTGTGAGGGATCAAATATGACTGCAGAATTAAGGTGGTCTCCGTTTGTGACCGTTTTGGAGCGGGAGATACGTCGCTTTTTTAAAGTGATTGTTCAAACCGTTTTTACTCCGCTGATAAACTCCATTTTATATTTACTCATTTTTGGCGTCAGCCTGGGTCAACATATTCAAATAGGTCATGGTGTGAGCTATTTGGCCTTTTTAATTCCCGGCTTGGTGATGAT
>JAPKGD010000592.1 GCA_026648125.1 Bdellovibrionales bacterium
TACCGCATTGCTATCCTGTTCTACTGCGGGAAGCTTGAACTTCACCCTCTATAGGCACAAGAATCCCGGAAGAACCTTAAAGTCTAATGGGCCATCACCACAAATGATCGAGTGGTCCTCGCCAAAACCCACGACAACTTCTCGTCCGATACAAGTTTTTCCCATCTGTACACCGAACTTCGCTACCCTCTGCTCAGTGAGCTTTAGGGTGCGGGGCACTCGCTCGTCGTATTTACAGAGATCAACCTCAAAGTCGGGGTGAATGAGAACACCCATTGTCATTCCGAAGGGACAATTTTCTTCCTCCGTAATCAACGAAACACCAACATATTCTTCACCGACAAGCGTTTCACATATGGGCTCCCCCACATTTGAGAATCCTTTTAGGGCAGAGCCCGTGGGGCATGCAAATTTCTCTGTGGGCCCCTCTCCAAAAGTGGCATTGTCCGATTCTGTCGATGTGGGCAACGAGCAAGTGGGGATCACCAAGTCTCCGTCATCTGTACCGACAACCATTTGCCCAGCAATTTCGTCATCACTACATTTGCCATCTCCGCCGTCTCCACTTTTTGCCGCAAGGCCTGTCACTGCCAGTGAGCCACAGATTACGTCCCCCATTGAATTGGCTCCAATGACTCCCCTACCTTCTCCACACAAAACAGCGGGTCGAATTGAGACATCATCTCCCGAATTATCGTCTGAACTATTGGCAGGCTCGGGCGAAGGTTGCGTTAAACAGGCAGAAAGCATGCAGCTCATCAGAGCTGGCAAAATCAGACGTATCATCTTGGAATGAATCGCTAATTTAAACATATCTATATAGTGATTAGAGCAAGGACTACGCCATACGCATTCGATACCAGCGTGGAAAGTGCCCGTTTTTATCTATCTCTTTGTCGGTGATCACAAATTTAACGGTTTAAAAGAAAATATGAGCCTGAACCTGGGTTAAATTATAATCCGTATTGAGGCTATTTTCAGTGTACTTTCTCATAACGTAAAGGGCTTCGACTTCGATATTAGAAAAAGGAAATGATTTTACTCCAACCGTAAAATCAGATCCTTTTCCAGGTGTGAGGTCTCTCGCCACATTTGCATTTCCGTAATTCAGTACCAAGAAATTCTCTCTAAATACGCGGTATTTTGTTTGGAGAGTATAGACGTTTCCTGCCTTCTTAGCTTGATTGGACGAGGTGATTTGCGCCCGCAGAGTTTCTAAATTGATAATAAAATTTTTGATGGTTAGGCCACCATTCACAGAATACATTTGCCTTTTATAAGTCGCGCTATCACCTATTTTATTAAAATCTGTATTCCAATAAGAGGCCGCAATTGAAGCTCCCAAAGTTACGAAACGTCCCCCTCCAGTAACCACAAATCCATTCGAGGTGGCAGCCTCTGCTCCGTCTTTGTCATAGGGCTGAACATAGTTTACGACGATAAACGGGACATTCGGAGCTGTTCCAAATGCAAAGCTTTTAAACACCTTTTCTTGAGTGAGACCCGACACTTCACTTGATAAGGAATTATGATCTGGATCGTAATGACCAAACATGGGACGATAAATACCCCACTGTAAGAACGAAT
>JAPKGD010000593.1 GCA_026648125.1 Bdellovibrionales bacterium
GTTTATATCTCCGGCAATGGAAAGAATGGCGTTATTGGGTACATAGTAAGTTTTGTAAAAATTCACATAGTCTTCTTACGCCAAATTATCCTACCTCAAATAGGTGTTGATGGTCAGAAGGCAATACGAGAATCCAAGATTCTACTCATCGGAGCCGGAGGACTAGGGCTACCATGCGCACAGTCGTTGGTTGCAGCTGGTGTTGGACAACTCACGATACTTGATGACGATCTGATTGAGTTATCTAACTTACAAAGACAAATTCTTTTCTGTGAAGGTGATGTTGGAAAAAACAAGGCACTGACAGCCGCGCTTCGATTAAAAGAGCAAAATTCAGATGTGATCGTTGAAGGCATTAAGGAAAATCTAAATTCATTCAATGCAAGAAACTACATCTCTGCCCACGATATAGTTATAGATGGCTCAGATAATTTTAGTACAAAGTTCCTGATCAATGATGCCTGCCTACTGGAGAGAAAACCATGGGTTTATGGTTCAGTCTCTCGATTTGAGGGGCAAATTGCACTATTTAACGGGAATTCAAAAAGCTGTTATCGATGTTTGTACGAAAGACCTCCGCGTATCAAAATTGAGAATTGCGCAGAACAAGGAATTCTGGGCGCCGTTACTGGAATTGTGGCCAATTACCAGGCATTGGAAGCTCTTAAGTATTTAATCTCTCTGCAAGATGTAAAGAATATTTCTTCGCAAGTCGGAGCCCTACACGTGTTCGATTTTATGGCTCTTGAACAGAGGGGCCTACTCATTTCCAAGAGAGAAAATTGTTTATGTGCCAATCCAGATCATATTGAACTCAGATATGAGCCCACAGCGTGTGAAACGAACTTTCGAAGAACGTGGAGCGAGTTTACGAATGATATGAATCAAAAAATATTATTTGATGTGCGAACACCAAAGGAGTTTCAAGATGGACACCATAGCGAGGGACGAATGTGGCAAGATGAATACACTGGTCATATAAATTCCATTGGGCAAGTTTACTTGTATTGTCTCTCAGGAGCACGAGCTAAACAGAAGTGCATCGAGTTGCGTAAACGCGGAATCTCCGCTTTCTATATCGGTGAATACAGAGACTTCTCACTGCCCCTCGACCAACCGAGCGACCGATTCACCACATTTTGTGCAGACTCCCGTTAAAATCAAATTACCTTTTTCTACGGAGCCACTTACATTTCCGATTCCTGTTTCACCCTTACAGCTAGGGCAAAAAATATTATTCATAAGGCGAACACGAAGTTTCGGATCAATGGTATTCCAGAACTCTTGTGCATTTGGAGTAAAACTCATCGAAGTGTTTTTTTGAGTCTTTGAACTATCCATACGTGCAGAGACGGATTTGATGAGACTTGAGAAAGATGTCATAAAAAATTCTGTCTTTTCGAACTTATCGTTTGGCTTCTTATCCATCATAAAAAGATCCTTTTCGTCCTTCAAAATTCCAAAAGGAATACAAAAGCGATAAAAGAATCTGACGGTTAAACAACGACCTCGCCCCACGCATAGTTGAAATTTGAAGGTTGAGTGGCTCAACCAATCTGTGTTTTCAATAGGTTATCAGAC
>JAPKGD010000594.1 GCA_026648125.1 Bdellovibrionales bacterium
CCATGGCTAAGAGTATTGTCGGCAATATTCCCTTTGTGATAACCCCTGTGGTTCCAATTTTTATTTTTCCCAATGCCTTCTTGCCTCGCTTTGCCCTCGAAGGGAACGCGGTCATGAACGAGTCCGCCATCGGAAGAGGGGGACGGCTTTGGAGCGGAGAAATTCGGGCCGAAGTCATTTCCGATATTCGTGCTCGCCAGGTCAGCCCGAAAGAACTCTTAAATTCGCGCCTCGAGTTTCCTCTTGGCGAAGCTTATCACCAGGGCGGATATTTTGCTGCGTTTCTCGCTGAAAAATTTGGTGTAGATAAGGCCAACCAATTTTTTAAGACCCATGCTGAACGAGATTTTTGGCCCTTCAACATGAACAAGAGCTTTCGCCAGCACTTCGGAATGAGTTATTCGCGTCTCATTCACGATTATTTGCAATGGATGGAGCCTCTGGCCAAGGCTCATCAGCCGGCTCAGGGCCAAGTCTTGGCCAAAACTTTTACCCGACCAATTCTGAACCAAAATGAAAGTGAAGTCTTTTTTGTTGGCAACCCCGACGGACGCCAAGCCAATCGTCTCTTTCAGATCGCCAAACCCAATGGTGCCCTCAAGAGCAACTCTCGCGATCTTCCCGACGGAAAGGCCTTTCGTTTTGGTAATACCGTTTATTCTGTGACCTCGACGTTGGTTAACCCCACCGAAATCAAATATGGATTGTTCACTGACGGTCTAAAACCTAAAAAGGAAACACTTGGATTCCTTTACCAAGATATTCGTGGTGGACGCTCTGTCAAAGTCGACCAATCTCTAAGCTATGCCCGCAATCGGCTTTACAAAGATGAGCAGTTTTTAGATGAAACAGCCTCAAGCGCCATACTTAGTGATCAAGGTCAGGCCTTTTATTTCAAGCAGGTCGGTGACGAGAGAGTCCTCTATCGCGACCGCGAGCCTTTATTTAAATATCGAGGCTATTACGGAATTCCAACCGAAGTCTCGGGAGATGAAATTCGATTTATTGCATCAACTGAGACCGGGGCTTCTCTCTTTCGCTGGAAGAATGGGCAGATCGAGCGATTGTTCCCTTTTGACAACATCGTCGATGCTCGGGAACTCGGGGAAAATAGATTTTTGGCAGCGGTAGTGACCTCTGAAGGATATGAAATCCAAAATCTTGTTGCTGAACCCAAAGTGGAAAATCCCGCATTTTATGACTGGAAATACGTCGACAAAATAGCGCTCCCAAAGGTGACCAATGAAGTCACGAACGCTCAGTCCGATATGTCGTCGACCAAGCCCTATCGGCCATTCAGAGAAATGCATTATAGTCTGGCCAATATCGTTTGGTCGACGCTCGGCGGGCAAATCGATGTTCTTTTTACGGACCCACTGCAATGGAGCACCTTGAGCCTCAGTGCCGCCTGGAACGATGATCCAGATAAAGGCGGAGGGTTTACCTACATTTACAACCGGCACCGCTTGGGCTGGCTCCTCAGCGCCCAATATGTCGATGATACGGTTCAAAAGTTGAGTGGCGACCATCGCTACTATTACGGACAAGCACTTTTGGCGGCCGATTATCGGCTCTTGAGG
>JAPKGD010000595.1 GCA_026648125.1 Bdellovibrionales bacterium
ATCACCCGAAATTTGAATTCGTCCCTCTCGTAAAACACCTTTAGCGAGAACCTTTACAAAGGAGGGCTGAAACTCAAACTCAAATTCAACCGGCTTAGTACCCAAAGTCTGCTCAAACTCCTCCGGTAAACGCACCGAAGTTTTCAGTGTCGCAGCTCGACCGGTAGGCTCTACCTCTAAGCGTACCTCCGGGATCTCGACGCTTGTTAAGGGCCCCTCTAAGCCTTTTATCTGGACGTCTTTGAATGAAAACCCTTCGATCCACCGAGAGAGTGAGGCCAAATCAATGGCCCAACGCTCTGAAAAATATTTCTTTAGAGGGCTCTCTCCGTGGATCTTTGCATCCACGGGCAAATCTTCTGATCGAGAAGATTTCTCGCTCTGACTCTGACTTTGATTTTGATTTTTGTTCTGGATCTGGCTCTGGCTCTGATTTTGGCCGACTTGAGCGACCGAGCTTTGAGACTCCAGATTTTTTTGCGCACATTCTGTTTGCATCTCTTCAATGTGCAAGGAATCGGCTCGGATTGTTCCAAAGCGTAGACGCTCCCCCCACAGCACGGAAAGTGAGCCTGGCAGAAACACTTCTTTCACATTGAGACCGTAAGGAACGCGACAGGTGTCTTTGGCGACAACTTTAAGCTCTTTAACCAAAAGACCAAACTTAGGCATCCAGCCATCTGACAAAACCACTTGGGCCGATTGAAAATCGATCTGAAACGCTGGGTCTTCTTTGCTGATCTGCTTATCAATCCATTGGTGAACTTGACGTTCAGAAAGAAGAGCACGAACGGCACCACCAAAAAAGGTAGCGATTAAGACGCCAACGACCAGTGCCACCCAACCCGAGTCATTTTGGGCTCGCTCTTTGCTGATTTTTCTACGTCTATTCGACTTTGGCTTGGCCAATAGAATCCCCTCCGCCAAGAGAGTGGAATCATCTCTCTCCTGGTCGCCAAGAGCAAGGCTGGCAAATCAATTTGAATAAATTAACGAAAATAAAATTTCAAAACTTCGAACTCGCGCTCGCCCTTGGGGCTTCGCAATTCGATGATATCGCCTTCTTTTTTCCCAATGAGACTACGCGCCATGGGTGAAAAAACCGAAATTTTTCCAGCCTTCACGTCCGACTCATCTTCTCCAACGATCTGGTAAGAAACTTTTTCGTCGGTTTCGCAATCCTGAAGCTCAACATGAGCTCCGAAAATAATCGTATTGGATTTCAGTGTAGCCGTATCAACCACTTCTGCATTTGCCAGCTTGCCTTGAATTTCTCCAATTCGGGCTTCCACAAACGCCTGTCGCTCTTTCGCGGCATCATAATCAGCGTTTTCACTGATATCTCCATGACCACGGGCCTCTTCAATGGCCTTAATCGTGGCGGGACGCTCAACGTGCAAGAGCTGCTTCAATTCACTTTCGAGCTTGGCCTTGCCGGCCAAAGTCATCGGTTGTCGATCTGTCCCCATGGGTTTAACTCCGTGCGGTAAAAATAAAGTCCCGTATTATAATGAAATTCTTCTTGGCGGCAACCCAAAAACAGCACCCCCCAATAGTCCTCCAAAAATTATGTATC
>JAPKGD010000596.1 GCA_026648125.1 Bdellovibrionales bacterium
ACCGACGTCCAAGTCCTATCTAATGTTCCGAGACGACTTCTTAACCTTGTATTGGAAATCACTCCAAAGTCAGGAAATGCAGTTTCTCAAGCCCAGCAGCTTCGCTTGCCGACTGGGGGTGGAGTGGTTGATCTTGCACGATCAGTCGAGGGTGGCCAAGGAGCCTTCCTGATGCAAATGAAGCTGGATAACTTTGTAGAGGGTTCTGATTTGAGAGTATTTTACGTGAGCGGATCTCGAAAAGCGACGGTCATGAATGAGTCCTACGGAGCGGGGTGTAGGTCTTGGATGGAAGTCTCCACTTGGTATGAAAATACACACTCTAAAGTACCCATTGAAGTATTTGCCGCAGAACAGCGATATGTCCGTGTGCTTGGTGGTACCTGGGTCTTTTCTGCCATTAACGATGGAACGCTCCAGCTTGCTGCTGTCACTTTAAAGGACTCGCGATTTCCGCAAATAGCTTGCGATTAGTGCGAATTGGATCATCGTCGAGAGGGCTGGCGAGTGAAAGACTACGGGTAAAAGCCAGTTTCGCTCTTAAGAAAATGAGTCGACAAAATTAACTCTGAGTCAGACAATTTATTTAGGCTCTTTACAGGTATTTCTCACATCAGTTTTTGGAGGAATTCAAATTGAACAACGTCTCTTTGTGGTTTGTATTTGATGAAAGCAAAGAGAGATTGGAAGCAACGAAAAAGCATTTAGTTGGATTGGGTCCGATCACAACTCACTCCTTATCCACAAAGGCGAGTCTTAAGGACTTTATTGAGCGCTTGGTCAAATCCGCCAAAGATAGTGCTGGACCTGAGAAGGGATTGATCATCAATTTGGACGGCGGATTTGACGACATTCTTCCCCTTGTAAGGCAGTACCGTGAATTGTACCCAGCAATCCCCATTCTTGTCGCCGTTAGTTAGGTGTCGAGCGATGGGCTCGCCGAACTTGTTCGCTCGGGCGTTAGCCAAGTCTTGCATCATGGATTTTCTCAAGAATCTTTGATTAGCAAAATGAATCAGGCCATTGCATTTCAGGCGCAGATCGCGCTCGAGAGAAAATCGGGACCGGCAAATCGATCAGGTAAAATTTGGATCGAAGATTGGCATCAAGATTGGGTGGTTGTAAAGTTAGTGGGTTGGATCTCTGAAGGTTCACAGTTTCCAAAGGTCTCACGGGCACCGACACAAACGGCGATCATTTTTGATTGCGAAAGAGAAACTGGAATTAATTCTTTGGGCATTCGACTTTGGGTTCTATGGCTTAAGTCGGTGGAAGAAATGGGATTTGAGACCATCTATTACGAAAATGTCAGGCGGCAAATGCTCAGAGTGCTGTCTACGGTAAAATCGGGATTTACCATCAATCAAAAGATTAACTCATTTTATATGACTTATTATTCTCCTGAAACAAATCACGAAGCAGAAAAATTATTCGTGAGGGGAAAAGATTTTGATGAAAAAGTCATGAAATTGCCAAGGACCATGGCCTTGGGTGTAAAGGGCAAGGAAGAAGTTTTTGTAATTGATGAGTTAATTTTAAATTATTTAGCG
>JAPKGD010000597.1 GCA_026648125.1 Bdellovibrionales bacterium
CTCAGGCTCTTTCTTCTTTTTAGAAATAAAGCGAATTGTTTCCTCTGAAAGGCCCTTGGGAGCAAACTCAGCTTCAATTTCGGTGCTGAATCCGTACTTGTAATCTTGTTGAATAGGGCCTGTTCCGACTTTCACAAATTACTCCATCCATGCGCCCAACGAAGTCACCGGATGCATTGGTTCTTTCGATTGGATCTTCAGCAAGTCGCCCACACTCTGGTCCCGATAAAATTCAGAAAGTTTGCGATTAAGAATGGCAACCGGCGACTGGATGTTACAGCTCGTGACCATTTCGCATTCCGACGGGGTTTGAATGCACTTCACCAGCTCCAAGGGTCCAAGCACGATTTCATAGAGTTCAAAGAACGAAACTTTCTTGAGATCGCGAACAATGACGTAGCCTCCATGTGCTCCATGCTCGGAACGAAGAAGCCCCTTCTGTGCCATTTGCTGCATCACTCTTGCCGTGGCATCAAAAGGCCCCCCAGTGGCTTCAACCACTTCTTTTGCAGAGGTCAATTGGCCCGGCACCTTTTGACTCATATGCTTCAGAGCCATAAGCGCATATTCCAGTTTTCGATTCATCCGATTCATAGAGCCCTCAGACTTTGACTTTGGCCATTAAATGCGGCATTTTCTGGCCGATTTGAGTGTCCTATATATGGCGGCCAAGGTATCGAAAATCAACTGAAAATGATTATAATTAGGGCAAACTAAGGCTGATTTAAAGTGACAATGATTTCTGAAGAAAATTCAAACAAAATCAATAAGTTTCAGATGCTTAGATCGATTGTTTGGCCCTATGTGAGATTGCTCTCAATAGGGCTTTCTGTTTTAATTATGGGTACAATTGCCCTATATGCGGCGCGCCAGGTCGGGCTCAGCTGGACGCTCACTTCTCCTCTCGCCTCTGAGGCCTCAGGGCCTTGGGTATTTCGCTTGCCTGGCGATGGTGAAAGCAACCCCTTTTCTAGGCCGGCTATTTTAGCGGCCTTGAACGCGGGAGGCACTTCTGTTCCCGTGCTGGAGCTGAGAGCCAGCCAAGACGGTGTTTGGTATTTTTGGGGGGAAGATGATCTCGATCTGTGGACCAATGGCCATGGGCGGATTGAAATGCTGCCCTCTTCAGAAATTGAGAAACTGCGCTGGCTAAAGGAGGAGACCGAGGCTGGTGGCCCAGTGCCTTTATTGTCCATCGCAGAAGTGGCTGACCTCAACCGAGTTGCTCTTATCGTCCGCCACAAAGACCCTGCTTTTGCGCGCTCATTGGTACAGGCCTTAGGCGAACGTGAATCGCCAAAGATGACTTTTGCTTTCTCGCCCTATCATATTTTTAATCGAGAACTCCGCAAACTTCGGCCAAATTGGTACTTCGGCGCGGATCAGGCCCAACTCTCTCAATGGCATCTCTTTGCGGCCTTTGGACTTGAACCCTTTGCGAGCTCAGATTTTGATTGGATTATCCTCGATCTCGAAAATGCCTCCCCCGCTCATTTTGCACCTCGAGTTTGGCAGGAGATTTTACGGCGTAAGATTCCCGCAATTTGGAA
>JAPKGD010000598.1 GCA_026648125.1 Bdellovibrionales bacterium
ATTTTTCAAGCGTTTGCCAGTTGAAGTGCTCCTACTGTTCGCCAATTTTTTCGACGAAGTGGCAGCAGGAGATTGAAAAATTTGGGCCTTATCCGACTTTACCTGGTCACAATGATATTGCGCATTTGTCAGGGCTTTCTGAAGAAGGTGACCCTGAAGACAATGAAGTTTTTCGTGCGTTTTGGCCCTGGTTCGAGAAAATTTCAAGTGGCCTAAAGTTATTAAAAATTTCTGGGGGCGAGCCCTTGCTCTCGCCATCGACCTTTAAGGTGATGGAGCATTTGGCTCAAGTCCCTCTCAAGAAATTGACCCTTTCTATTAACTCGAATTTGAGCGTTCCAAAGGAGACCTTTGAGCGATTCTTGAAACTGATTAATGGGATAGAGTCCCGATTTGCGACCAACCGTATGTACATCCATCCGAGTATAGACACCTGGGGTCCACAGGCTGAATATATTCGTTTCGGACTCAATCTGGATCTATTTCGTTCCAATCTCGAGCAATATTTGTCTCGCACAAAAGGCTCAATGATCATTGCCTGTACTCTCAACAATTTGAGCCTAGGTGGGATCGGTGAATTGTATCGTTATTTGCTGGATCTCAAGCGTCGGTATGGTGGATTTGATCGAGAGGTTGGTATTACAACAGAGGTTCTGCATGGACCAAGTTGGCAGTGCATTTCGATACTTCCGAAGTCCTATGGGCGGTATTTAGATGAAGCCCTTGAATTTGTTAAAAGCAACAGATCGGATAATGGTGATGGGTTTACTTTGGACGAGGTCCAGTCGCTAGAAAAGGCCATTGCTGTCTTGCAAAGACCCATGCCAGAGAAGGAGTTGAGTCAATCTAGGGCTAACTTCTATCCGCATCAGCATTTGCCGCAACTGCGGTTCCCGGCCTCTTATCGACTACCTTCGAGGAAATTCCCATGAAAGAATTTGCCGACAAACCCGTCGCGCCCAGCGATAAAATCCGCCTCGCCACCATTGGCATGGGCATTATCGGTTTTATCGACACTGAAACCGCATTGCAAGTGCCAGGGGTCGAATTCGTGGCCGCAGCGGATTTATACGATGGCCGCCGCATTCGCACGCAGGAGATTTTTGGTAAAGACGTGGCGACGACGCGTGACTATCAAGAAATTCTGAACCGCCCGGACATCGATGCCGTCATCATCGCAACCTCCGATCATTGGCATGCGCAAATGGCAATCGACGCGATGAATGCCGGCAAGCATGTGTATTGCGAAAAACCCATGGTGCAACACGCAGCCGAGGGACTCGACGTCGTCGCGGCGCAACGCAAAACGAAGAAAGTGCTAGAGGTCGGCAGCCAATCGGTAAGTTCATTGGTGTACGACAAGGCCAAAGAACTTTTCAATGCCGGCGCGATTGGAGAATTGAACACCGTTAATGCGAGTTGGAGACGCAATTCCGCGGTGGGTGCCTGGCAATACTCGCTTCCGCCCGATGCTTCGCCGGCGACCGTCGATTGGGAACGTTTTCAAGGCA
>JAPKGD010000599.1 GCA_026648125.1 Bdellovibrionales bacterium
ACCGATCCACACCACCGTCCCGCTGGTTTTGGAGGGGAGCCCGATCGGCGTCCGGAACGGGGGCATCGAGCAGTTCGTCCTGCGTGAGGTCGAAGTCGAGGCGCTGCCGAACGAGATTCCGGAGGAGATTCGCCTCAACACCGCTCATCTGGACATTGGCGACTCCGTTCATGTCTCAGACCTCCACGACGAGGGGAAACCTTACAAGATTCTGACGGATCCCGACCGGGTCATCGCGAGTGTTTTGGCGCCGAAGCTCTCCACCGCCGCCGAAGGCGAAGCGCCAGTGGAAGCAACTGAACCCGCCTCCTGATGGCGAAAGGCTCGATTCGTCGCCAATGACTTGGATTCTGGCCGGATTGGGCAACCCGGGAGAGCGGTACGAGGAAACCCGTCACAATTACGGCTTCCTCCTCGTCGACTGGCTCTGTCGAAAATGGGATGTGAAACTCGATCGGACCTTTCCGTTCGGGATTTTTCAGGAAGTGCGGCGTCGCGGGGAGACGATCGTCCTTCTCAAACCGATGACCTACATGAATCGGTCGGGGACTGCGGTCAAACAGCTGATGCGGCATTATCAGGCCGAACCGTCGGACTTGCTGGTGGCTCATGACGACCTCGACCTGGAGATGGGGACAGTCAAACTGCGCAAGCAGTGTGGTCCGGGGAGTCACAATGGGGTGCTCTCGGTGATGGAAGAATTGGACACCGAGGCTTTTCCAAGAATTCGTCTTGGCGTCGGCCCCCGTCCGGAGGATTGGACGGGCGCCGACTTTGTTCTGGCGCCTTTCGAGGATGAGGAGGTCCCCACGGTCAAGGCCGTGCTCGATCATACCGTCGCCGGAATCGAGACGATGCTTGCCAGGGGATTCGATTTCGGGATGAACCAGATCAACCGCCCTCCACAACTCCCTCGGGAGGAATGAACAGTATTGTAGGGCCGACGGCGGGACCCCGGGGGGGTCCTTCCGAAACAGATGCAACGTTTAAGGAGGCGTTTTGATGTCGTTATTGGCAATCCCACTCATTTCATCGTTTGCCGCTCTCGTCATGGTTTTTTGGTTGCGCACATGGGTGAAGAAATGCGATCCGGGCAATGCCCGGATGCAGGAGTTGTCCGGGTAAACGACTCCAAATAATCGAGGGGGACCTGAAAGATCAGAGTTCCAATGGCTATGGCGATCGCTATGCGCGCGACCCTCTGCAGCCACATTTCTCGAGTTTTCTGGCCCATGCGCCTCCTGCCCCCCTTAGGCTTTACAGTCCCCATCTTCTGAGCAATCACGGAGCCAGATCGCGAGATTTTTATAAATATACTTAATTGAGGTTATTCAAGGGTTTAGCAAGTTGAGCAAATTGGGCGGTCGTTCAAAACATGAACTATTTACATGAACCGTAAAGTAAAGTGTCAAAGTGACACCAGGGGATTGAGCTTTGGAATCTCAATTAAGTGGCGGTTGAGTCGAGTCCGGTAACTTGGGGAGCTGGAAC
>JAPKGD010000006.1 GCA_026648125.1 Bdellovibrionales bacterium
CCGCATTAGGACTCGAGGGGCTAAAGTCTTAAGCCGAAAGATAGAAGACAAAGGTCCACCAGGACCTGAAAGAAGGCGGGGAAGTTGTGAGAAATCATCGAATCCTCGGGCTCTTAGTGCTTTGCACCTGGATGGTAAACTGCAGCGATGTGCGACTGACCAAAGTCGGCCCGAAAGAAAATTCAAATGCGATCAGTAAGGGTCAGTTTTGTGTTTCAGATCCTGAGGAAGTGCGTCCCGTCACCAAAGTTCTATTTATCGTGGATAAATCCTATTCGAACCAACTCGTGATACTTCCCGACGGAGGAACTCTCCCAGGCACGGATCCCGGCGGAAGAAAACGCGGTGGAGCGATTGACGATCTCGTGCAAAAAAATATGGGGAAGGATTATTTTCGCTACGGCTTAGTGGTTTTCTTCTACGATTATGGGGAGTCTTATATCAAGGACCCAGTGTCGGGAAGAGATGGCTTCACGCCAAATCCTGCCGATGTTTTTGCGGCAACCAGCAAATTACGACAAGTTCCCGATGACAGTGAAACGCCGTTTATTGAGTCTCTGCAAAGAGGTCTCCAGGTAATCAAGAACGATCGAGACTTCCATCAGGATGAGCGATCTTCTTATGTCGTGATATTTCTATCGGACGGCATACCTACAGTGGGTCAAAGTGATCGAACGATCTACGATCTCGTTAATCAAATCAAACAAGCGGGCGGAGATTTGGTTTTCAATACGGCATTTTATGGGGACTATGGCGATTACACGCAAGAGGCCAAAGACCGTCTTGAGGAGATGGCTCGCATCGGTGGTGGAAAGTTTGTCGATTTTAATACTTCTACCCAATGGGAGTTTGAAGAGTTCTTTGATCAGCCCACTTATGAGCCATGGTTCTTGTCAAAATTTATGGTCTACAACCTTTCGGCGGGATTTTGCCTTGATGGGGAAGTGGATACCGACTCCGATGCGGATGGTATGTGTGATCGAGATGAACTGGAGTTAAAAGGGCTGGGCTTTGACCCTCAAAACCGCTTTTCGTTTGGGGATGGATATGGTGATTATTTTCACTGGCGGCGGTTCAAATACAGAGAGTCGCTACCTCCTTGTGTTGATCGAAGCGATGAGGATCATGATTACCTCACCGCCTGTGAAGAGAAGTATATTAAAAACGAAAGAGCCAAAGAAGATATTGGAAAAGTGGGTCATCCCAAGCAGTTCGACACAGATCGCGATGGAATACTCGATGGTTTAGAAACATTTGTGTTTTTTTCGCGCACACTTGCGTTCGCGATGGATGACACAAATCTCCTCGAATCTTTTGACGGGGAAGAGAGTGCCGAACACCAAATCTCACAGCACCGAAACCCATTGGTCGTGGACAGTGGAGCCTTAAGCTACGATTCTACGATCACGCCGATTCTTGGGCCGGGCGCCGATTGTTACCAACATAACCAAGCTCGTCTCCCACTTTATCCGACATTGGAGGTCAAAGTGGGCGACACGCTGCCTGGGCTTGAACATCGTGCTCAAGAAAATGCAGTGTTGGTCTACTATATTCAAAAGCGGCAAAAGGCGCCGCGCGAGGACGGTGTCCTTCGTTATAGTGTGCAGTTCATAAAGAACGATCCGATCTTGCGAGACGTGAATCAGGCGGCAGGACTGCTGCAAGTTGCGGATAAGCTCTTTAAGACCTATGCGCCCCCGGGTCGATAGACTTCTTCGGCCCAGCCAAAAACGTCCGTAATTTCCTTTACTTAGCTTGAGCTCACGCAATCTATGACAAGTTGTGGCAAGCAGGAATCTGTGGTATGGTTCCGACCCCATGACAAAAGCAGGTTCGCGGTCGTCGGAGATGAACCGCATTTATTTAGATCACAATGCCACCACAGCGCCAAGTTCAGTGGTGCGTGAACATATTGGTGAGTGGCTTGAATCTTGGGGAAATCCGAGCTCAATTCATTGGTCCGGCCGTGGACCCAAAGCCTTATTGAGAGATGCACGACGTAGCTTAGGCGCTCTTTTGAACTGTGATCCTCTTGAAATTATTTTTACCTCGGGTGGATCTGAGTCTAATAACTTGGCGATCAAAGGAATTCATCAAGCCCTTGCGCTGGGTCGGATGAGACAGATCGGTGGATTAAGAAATCGCTATATCTTGAGTTCGGTGGAGCATCCCAGTGTGATGAAACCCATGCTCCAGCTTAAAAGCTTGGGAGCTGATGTTCAGTTTGTTCCTGTGGATCGTGATGGAAAAATTGATTTGGACGTCTATCAAAGTCTTCTTTCACCGCAAACGGCAATGGTTTCGGTGATGTTTGCAAATAATGAAACTGGTCATATTTTTCCCATTCAAAAAATGGCTGAGATGGCTCATCAAGTGGGAGCTTTGTTTCATTGTGACGGAGTTCAGGCTCTGGGAAAAGTTGCCGTCAATCTCAAGGAGTGGGGAGTCGATCTGGCCACATTTTCGGGTCACAAGTTTTATGCTCTCAAGGGAGTTGGGCTTCTTTATGCTCGGCGAGGTCTCAACTTAGAAAGTCTCATCGCAGGCGGTGGTCAAGAGCGGGGCCGTAGGGCGGGCACAGAGAATTTGCTGGCGATCGCTTCTATAGGAGCAATGGCTGGATTGGGTGCAGAGATCCTAGAGAAATCACGGCGCATGGAGGAGCTTCGGAATGAGTTGGAATCATTGATTTCTTCTCGTATTTCGGGCGTTCATCTCACAGGGGCCCAGTATCCGCGAATCGCCAATACGTCGAGCATGGTCATTGACGGTGTAGATGGTGAGACTCTGCTTATGAATCTCGATATGCGCGGATTTAGTGTCAGCACGGGCGCCGCTTGTAGCGCGGGAAGTTCAGAGCCTTCGCCAGTTCTCTTGGCGATGGGTCTTTCTCGTCGAGAGGCGCAAAGCTCGTTGCGAGTGAGCCTTGGCTGGGAAACAACTCGAGAAGAAATCCATTTGTTTGTGGACGCTTTAGATCAAGTGGTAGCGCGATTAAGAAGTTTTCGTCATGGCGAAGAAGCCATGTTGGGGATTTGAATATGTCCGATCGAAAGCGCGTATTGGTGGCGATGAGCGGAGGCGTGGATAGCGCCGTTGCAGCTGCTCTATTGGTTGAGCAAGGCTATGATGTCGTTGGTGTTACAATGCAAGTCTGGGATTATTCTGCGGATGCCTGTGATATTCAAGAGGGCAATGGAACTTGTTGTTCAAGTACAGATGTAGATGACGCACGGGCGGTGGCTGATCGCTTAAATATTCCGTTTTATGTGGTGAATTGTGAGGCCAAATTTCAAGCCTATGTGATTGATGAGTTTGTTGATTCTTATCTTGAAGGCCGAACGCCGATACCTTGTGTAAATTGCAATACCTACCTCAAGTTTGATCATCTCTTGCAGAAAATGAAAGAGCTTGAGTGTGACTATCTGGCGACGGGGCACTACGCACAATTGGCTCAAGGCCGAGATGGCCGCATGGTCATTCGCACGAGTTGCGACGACTGGAAAGATCAAACTTATTTTCTGTTTACAATCAATCCAGAGATCGTACCTCGCTTGATGTTTCCTGTTGGTCATCTGCAAAAAGACCAAGTCAGAAAAATTGCGGAGGAGAGAGATTTAATCGTTGCTCGTAAAAAAGATTCTACGGGGATTTGCTTTATTGGCAAAGAGGGGCACGCCAAGTTTATTTCTGATCGTGTTGCTGCGGATCTCTTGGGCGCGGGCCCTATTCGGCAGTACCCATCAGGTGAAGTGCTTGGGCAACATCAAGGTATTCATAATTTCACTTATGGTCAGCGCAAAGGATTGGGTGTGGCAGAAGGTCGTCCGCTTTATGTGATTAAGCTTGAACCGTCCACATGCACGGTTTGGCTTGGTGATGAAAGGGACCTCTATTCAGATCATTTGGTGGTGAAAGATCCCAGGCTCTTAGATGCGCTTGAAGATGGAGAAGAACTTCGCGTTAAGGTTCGCTATGCTCATCGAGGTGCGACGGCCAAAGTGAGACGAGAGCGCGATCGCTTACGAGTTGAATTCAACGAGCCACAGCGAGCCATCACTCCCGGTCAAGCGGCCGTCTTTTATCGTGGTGACCAGCTTGTAGGTGGCGGATGGATCGTTTAACTGACGATTTGAATGCACAGATTCAGGTTCATACATTTGGATGTAAAGTGAATACCTACGACTCAGGGCTAGTGCAAAGTCGCTTGAGCGCCGAAGGCTTTTTGCTGCATTCAAAAGGGGAGTCTAAGCCGGATGGCCCGATGATCCACGTTTTAAATTCCTGTGCCGTGACGGCTGAGGCCACATCGCAGGTGTTACGTGAGGCTCGGCGAATCAAGCGGAGTCAGCCAGACAGTAAAGTTGTGGTCACCGGTTGTTCTGCACAAGTGGACACGGAACGGCTCACCGCCGAAAGTGAAATTGATCTTGTTGTGGCGAACTCGCACAAGGGGGAACTTGCGACTCATTTGAAGGGCCTTCTTTTGGGCCAAGTCGAATCTCGAGTGTTGAAGTCGAATATCTTTAAAAAAGAAGACGTTGAGCCGGGTGGCGGAACAGAATTGGGGCACACCCGAAGCTTTTTAAAAATTCAGGATGGTTGTGACAGCTTCTGTACGTTTTGCGTGATTCCCTTTGCTCGGGGCAAAAGTCGCTCCATTGAGCCCAATGTACTTGCTCGGCGAATCCATGAGCTTCGAGAACTAGGCGTGCGTGAGGTTGTTCTCACCGGAGTTCACATTGGGGATTATCGGTCGGAGGCGGGGGGCGGATTAGCTGATTTGGTTAAAGAGGTCTTGCGGTCCACCTCAATTGAGCGAATTCGATTGTCGAGCCTCGAGCCGATTGAATTGAGTGATGAGCTCCTCGAACTTTATCAGAACGATCGACTTTGTCGCCATTTTCATATGAGCATTCAAAGTGGATCTACCTCGGTGCTCTCAAGAATGAAGCGCAACTATGGAGCGCTGGAGGTGGAAGCCTCCTTGAGAAAGATTGCTGAGCGTGTGGAGGGGGCATTTGTTGGAATGGATGTGATTGCTGGCTTTCCGGAGGAGACGGAAGAGGAGTTTCTCGAGACTTGGGCCCTTTTGAGAGATACACCGTGGACTCGAATGCATGTGTTTCCTTATTCGTCGAGACCACTGACCTATGCGGAGAAGGCTTATGCTCCAGTTGAGGGATCTATCATCAAGGCGCGAGCCGCGAGGTTGCGAGAACTGAGTGCGGAGCGACATCGTATGATGGCCGAAAGCCAGGTGGGCCTTCTCAAACGCGCGCTCACTTTGAAGAGCAAAGGCGGTCAGAGTCTTGGACTGACTCGAGATTATTGGAATGTGCAGTTATTGGATGAAGAGCAATTCGATCCGGGACAAGAAATAGATGTTTTGATTACAGGATCGGATCGAGAAGAGACGCGAGCAGGCGAAATTGGCCTTTATGGAAAGTGCATAGGGCGCCCCGCCGAAGTTTCGATGGGGCGATTTTCTTAAAAAATTAAGCCATGAAATCGTGTTTACGAACGGTCTTACGGCCGTTGGCCTTTGTTCGCTTCGCAGCTTGATCAATATACCAGTAGATGACGTCATTAAGACCCTCAAGAGCATCACCCGCTACATTGAGCTTCGCCTTTTTAAGAACGGCCTTAGCCTTCGATGCAATAACTAGAGCTTCTTTTTTTGCCATAGGATAATCCTCCAAAATTGTGTTCTCAAATGGTCCCCATTTCCTTAGGCTGAAGCAAGAAGTTATTTGCTCTCTCACTAAGTCTATGGCCTGGATGCTAATCATTTCACTTTGGGTTGAAGGCCTATTGAGCTGAATTGGATGCGCCCTGAGTATTTTCTTTTGAATTAGCTTTCCATGGGATGGCGAAGCAAAAACCCCCAGACCACATACGCCACAAGACCGATGCGCACGGTCCAATACCAAAGGGGTTGCTTGAAAATTCTGAGAAGGAGAGTCTTACAAGTGGAGAGCTGATCCAAGAGGGCGGCGAAGTATGTGATCCAGGCAGCCGCAAGAAGTAGCGGTCCCGCAAAATGATAAGAGTAGCTTTGGCTGAGGTCGCCGCTCCAGGCCGCGATGAGCGAGCGGGTGAGGCCGCAGGTGGGGCAATTCCATCCGGTCAAAAACTTGAGAGGACAAGGCCAGAGACTAAGCTGGGCCACGGACGTTACACTACCCATCTGATGTACCAACTGGTGGACTAGAAAAAGGCTTAGGGGAAACCCAAGAAGTATCAGTAACCTTGGAGAAAAAAGATTAGGCCTTTTCATTTTCAAAATATTTATTGATCTCACTTTGCATAATCGCATCGGCCACGATCGGCAGCGCCATTATTGTTAATAAAAGCGAGATTACGGGAAGATTTGGATTCTTATTTCCAGAGGCCTCGTTGATATCTTGGGCCATAATGTACTCGTGATAAATATGGTAGATTCCACAGGTAATGATTGAAAAAAACAACCATGCCCCAAAACTGTACTTAGGCCGTTTGAGCATTTGGTTGAGGGCTTTGATCTGACGATTTTGTATAAAGAAATAATATATTCCGCAGGTGATGAGGGTTAAGAGGATGTCTGCAATAATCGATGATGTGAATTCAGAATTTTTCATTTCAATATGTTGGAAGACTTGCGGGCTCAAGCCAAGTGTTATTTTATACTCAGCCATTTAAGACTTATTCGAATTTTCTTAATCGAGATCTCTCTTAAACGCGTCGAGGGATTTTAACTGGGCTTGTACTTCGGGCTCAATATCTCGAATAAAATCAATAGAATCGTGCCAGCCGACATATGAGCTACGAGTTCCTTCACTTCGTTCCTTTAAAACCTGAGTGAAGATTTCGCGCTATATACTCAGTGGGGATCCTGCTGAGAAGGAATTGGCATTTGAGTGGGATACCACAAATATAAGTCCCTCGGGGATCAGGTAAATCAAACCCTAATGAGACATGAGTGGCCCAAATTTGTCACTTTGATTTGGATTTAGTCGATTTGAGGGGACCTTTCCCATGATCCTTTTTGCCTCCTCTGTGCATAGGGATTGCAGGCGATGTTACGGATTAAAAAATTTTACGTGTGAGGATGGTGTATGAAATCGATATTATGTGCTCTTCAGTCTTTATGTTTAGTTGGAGCCGTCTGTTCGGCAGGACAGTCCATGGCGGGAGAGATTCGCGAAGAAGTTCGTCCGATTATTGGCAAAACCTTTGAAGGCAAATATAAGCTGAAGTCCATCGGCTGTGTGGGGCATGTGAAGGATAAAACAACTTTGGAATTAATCCGTCGGTTTTGGAGGGAGAGATCTACATGTCTATTGAATTCTTCAAGTCCGGTACGTCCAGGAGTCTAACTCGATACACAACAAGCGATGATCAAGGCAATAAGCGAATTTGCACCACGGACACGATTGCCAATTATTATTTTGGCGCCTTTGAAATCCTTGAGCCCAATGCCATGCTTGTTCGCAATACACATTCCAATGACTCCTGCGATCCTACGATCAAGGTTGATACAAGTCTTTCAAAGGCCACAATTGTGAAGTTAAGCGAAGACCGGATTGTTGGTGTTTCAAATGATTTGGATGAATCGTGCATGAATTCTGCCAATACGTTTGTATTTGAACGAGAGAAATAAGGCGCCCAGTCTGAGGCCCCTTCTTTTGTTAAGCTGAAATAATGCCTCACGGAGCACCCGTGGGGCATTTCTCTTCTAACCCCCTGAATTTAAACCCCAAAACGGTACCTGGTTGTTTTTTGACCCGCGGAGCGGCATCGACCAGTCTAAAGGGCCTAAATCCCGCAAACCCACCTGGTACCTAAGGCTTAGGTAACGGCTCCTGAATTGGGTAGGAGGTGCTCCCTCCGCAGCTTTCGGGGCGTTGCGTCCCGCAAAACCCACCAGGTACCTTTGAGTTGACACTATGCGAAAAGATGAGTACTTAAGCGGGGTTCTTTAATTGTTGGGCCTAAGAGGAGAACTGCCCATGACCACCTTATCCACCCCCTGGGGACACGTGTTTCGTGACCCGGGATTGTTAAACCAAGCTCTGACTCATAAGAGCTTTCATAATGAAAATCCCACGTCATCTTTGGGCCACAATGAGCGTCTTGAGTTTTTAGGTGATGCGGTTCTTGGTCTCGCCCTAAGCGATCTGTTGATGAAGCGCTTTCCCGAGTTGAGCGAAGGGGACCTTTCAAAGCTGAGAGCCAGTTTAGTTAACGAAGCTATTTTGGCGGAAATCTCCCTGGAGCAGAAGTTCGATCAGAATCTCAAGCTCGGAAGAGGCGAGCTGCAAACAGGTGGAGCGCAAAAGCCGCGCCTCTTGGCCTCTGTTCTTGAAGCCTTTGTCGGTGCGATCTATTTGGATTCAGGATTTCAATCGGCATTTGATTTTGTGGTGCAAACCTTTTCCGGGCGCCTCGAGTCTTTGGCTGGGCAAGATGCCTACGCTCGGGATTACAAAACTCGACTGCAGGAACTCGCACAGGAACAGCACCGGCAAGCGCCCGTTTACTCGGTGGTGTCTGAGGTCGGACCCGATCACGACAAAACCTTCGAAGTCGCAGTTCAAGTTGCAGGAAAAGAGATCGCCCGAGGCAAGGGAAGAAGTAAAAAACAAGCAGAGCAGGATGCGGCGAGAGCTGCTTTGGAGGCCTGGTCATGAGTTATCGCGCAGGATATGTAGGATTAATTGGTCTTCCCAATGCCGGGAAGAGCACCCTTCTCAATGCCGTCGTGGGCGAGAAGGTTGCGATTGTTACACCCAAGCCACAAACCACCAGACAGCGAGTGGTGGGGCTTTTGACGATGGACGAAGGGCAGCTTTGCTTTAACGATGCTCCCGGCCTGATTCGCGCAGAGAAGGGGCTAAATCGGTTTTTAGCCCAAGAGTTTACAGACGTCATTGCGGACTCTGATGTTCTCGCGGCTGTTCTCAATATCGATGAACCCAAACTCGACAAGTTGTTAGAAGTTGTAGAAGTGGTTCGTCAAAGTAAAAAACCGTGCCTTGTGGTCATTACGAAGTGTGACTTGCCTCAGGCTCAGCATCGCCTTGAAATCCTGCGAGGGCAGTTGGCAAATTTTGCTGTTCCCGTGGTGAGTGGAAGTGCAAGCAAGAACCCTAAAGAATTTGGTGCCGAAGTGGCAAAGGCTCTGTTGCCGCTCCTCCCTGAGAATCCCGGCCCCCTTTATCCTCCTGACCTGTTTACGCCGCATTCAACTCGAGATTTGGTGGCAGAAATTATTCGTGAGCAATGCTTTTTACAGCTCCACGAAGAGGTGCCATTTGGACTGGCTGTTCGGATTCGGCGCTTTATCGAAGACGAAGGACCAACTGTAAAAATTGAGGCGGACATTGTGGTGACTAAAGAAGGTCACAAGCCCATGGTGATTGGTGCCAAAGGCAGTCGTCTCAAGGAAATTGGAACGGGAGCTCGACAAGAAATTGAGAAGCTTCTAGGTCGTAAGGCCTTTGTTGGCCTTCACGTTGCCGCTCGCCCTCGTTGGGCGGATCAACCACATTTCATGAAGGAGTTTGGCTATGGCCTCCATCCTGCGTAATCGAGTGGGTTTGATTGGGCGCCCCAATGTGGGTAAATCGTCCTTGTTTAACAAACTGACTCGCACCCGAAAAGCGGTTGTAAAAGACGAGCGTGGAGTCACACGGGATATTTTGATTGAACCGGCGGAATGGTGGGGACGGTCCTTTGATGTGGTCGACACCGGCGGGATCACCGAAGAGCGCGAGGGATTTGCTCCACTCATTCGTGAACAAACGCTCTCTATGTTGTCTTCGCTTGATCTTTTGGTGGTGATTTTAGACGGACGATCGGGACTTCTTCCTGAGGACCGCGACGTGATCCGCATTGCCAAAGAGGCAGGAAAGCCGATTTTGCTCGTGGTAAATAAGCTCGATCGACAGATCGATCTCGACGTGGCTCTCGCCGAATTTTATGAATTCGGTCTCGATGTTGTGCCGTCGGCCTTTGAACATGATTTTGGAATCGATCAAATTGTGGAATGGGTTCTTGCCCACCTGCCAGAACAGACTGTGCAACTCAGGCGGGGACCTCGACTCACCGTTATCGGCAAACCCAATGTAGGAAAAAGCTCTCTTTGTAATCGCCTCTTGGGCGAAAGAAGGATGCTAGTTTCAAATGTTGCCGGAACAACAGTCGATGCGGTGGAAGCGGAATTTACTTACGGAGATGATGTTTTTACCTTAGTCGATACAGCGGGGCTTCGTCGCCAGGCTCGCAGAGAAGAAGGCATTGAGAGCCTTTCTGCGGTAAAGACCAAAGAGGCCTTAAGAAAAGCCGACATTGCACTGTTGGTCATCGATGCCGTGGAAGGACCAACAGTTCAGGACGCAAAACTTTTGGAACTTTGTCTTGAAGAGCACAAAGCTGTTCTCGTTGTTGCAAACAAATACGACGTGGCAAAAGATGCTCATGAAGGTCTTCGTGAGTGGTTTCGTGCGCGAATATCTCGGGAATTTCATTTCTTTCCCGATGTTCGAATGGCCTTTGTGAGCGCCCTGACGGGTTACGGAATGGATGAATTGTTCAAAGAAATTAGGGCCATTGATCGAGCTCTACAGATTCGCATTTCAACCTCACAGTTGAATAAATTCTTCTATGAGGTGATTCGTCAGGCTCCATCGCCCGTCTATGGAACTGTGAATGTGAAATTCTATTATCTGACACAGACGCATCAAGTCCCGCCGAGCTTCATTGCCTTTGCAAACCATCCGGATGGCGTCACTCCCAGCTATCGGCGTTTTTTGGCAAAACGCATTCAGGATGCTTTTGATCTCAAAGGGATTCCCGTCAGAATTTTCGTTTTGCCCAGCGGTCGCTCGTCCTCTCGTGCGGAGCGCACGGCGGAGGCCTAAAGAATGGAGCCAAGGGTCACACGTTGGGGCACGCGATTTGGCTTTTACCTGGCTGCCGTGGGTTCGGCGTTTGGTTTAGGTAATCTTTGGCGATTCCCCTATGTGGTCGCTGATAACGGCGGGGGAGCCTTTGTCTTTATTTATCTCGCCTTGGTGTTTTTGATTGGCATGCCCTTTCTCATTGGCGAGTTGATGCTCGGAAAACAAACCGGCTCGGCGGTGATTCCGGCCGCACGCAGAATGGGTAAGGAGCCTGGAGCCAAAGAAGCACAAGGACGCGGGCGATATATTTCGATGCGCCTCCTATCACGCTCAGGATATTTAGCCATCGCCACCTGTTTGATGATCTTGGCCTATTATTCGGTCATCAGTGGCTGGGTTTTACATTTTTTGGTCCGTTTTTCGATTTCGGCCCTATGGGCAGGCGATTTTGAACCGAATTCCGTTTTAGCGATTTTGCTCAATAATGGTTGGCTTCAACTTCTTCTCACCTTTGTTCATCTTCTCCTCGTGATGATTGTGGTGATTCGCGGGTTTGAGGCTGGCGTTGAATCTTGGGTTTCCAAGTTGATGCCCGTATTTCTAATAATGGTCGTGGGTCTCGCGCTACGTTCACTTTCTTTGGAGAGTTCCGCTGAGGCTCTGCGCTTTTTCTTGTATCCAGATTTTTCACAATTGACGACGGCAAGCCTGGGGCGGGCTGTGGGCCAGGTGTGTTTCACTTTAAGCCTTGGCTTTGGAACCATGGTCACTTTTGGCAGTTACATGTCCGAGAGAGTGAGTGTTCCCGTTGCGGGGTTTCGCGTAGCGATTTTTGATTCTCTAATTTCGTTAGTGGCGGGTGTGATGATTTTCCCCCTCGTCCTCCAAAGTCTCGGACAGGGGGTTGCGCCGACTCTTTTGTTTGAATCAGTTCCCTTCTTGTTTGCCAAAGAAGCAGGTGGGGAGTGGGTTGGTATCATTTTCTTCTTTTGCCTTTATGTGGCCGCTTTAGGATCCAGTATCGGTTTACTCGAAACCGCAGTGGCAAACGCTCGCGAAACAAGCAAAATGCGCCGCTCAACGGCGACCATCGTGTCAGCTCTGATCTGTCTTTTTATAGCCGTGGTGCCCGCCTTATCAACTTCCGTTCTTCGCGATCAAAAAATCGCGGGGACGCCGGTGCTGGAGGCCTGGGATGGCCTTTTGGTAAATTGGATTCTTCCTATTGTTGCCGTGCTGATTAGCCAGGTGGTTCTCTTGAGAATCGACCAGAGCCACCAAAAAGAGGAATTTGAAAGCGTGCCGGTAATGGCCATGGGTCGGCTTTATGCTCATTGGCGCTTTGCCATTCGCTACTTAGCCCCGGCCCTTTGCCTTCTTGGCCTTATCCTGCAACTCCTTTAATGCGTCCTTCTGCATTTCGCGCCCGCGACTTTAAGAGATCTCAATTTTTGCATTGAGCCGCATGCTTAAGACGCGATGCGGGCCAATAAACAATCAGGTGCCTTTTAGAAATTTAGGCCGAGGATGCCGAGGATGGTAAAGATATCGCCGTTATTATAGAGGCCGGTTCGTTGATTTCCGTTGAGCACGATTTCTGAATTTTCGTCGGTAAAGGTGACCAATTGGAAAGCGCCTTGACCACCAAAATACATGTTTCGCATGAGGGGAATCTCGATCCCAGCACCAAGGTTGAAGCCCATGGCGCCTTCTTTTCCAAAAGCAGACTCACCGCTGACGGTCGTGGTTCTGTAGACCTGAGAAAAACCACCGATGAGGTAGGGATTCAGTTTTGCTAATCCACGGGTTACGTTTTGAGTGTTCAAGTAATACTTGAGGTTCAGAGAGATGTCAGTGAGAGCCACATTTCCTGCAACAGTACCGCCTCCAGGGGCTACAAAGTTCAGGCGGTGATCACCCGTTAGAAATCCCAAGCTCAAGGCAAAGCGAAGATCAAAAAAGTAGCTAATGTACATACCAAATGCGGCACCTGGACGCTGGATTTGACCCATAGACTCTGTGAAATCGCGATATCCCCCAACAAAGCCTATGGTAAAAAAGCGACCATTGCGGAAGAAATTGATGTCCGCTTCTTCTTCGGCGGATTCTTCAAATTCGCTATAGTCAGCAAAAGGGTCATAGGTCTCATCGACTTCTTGGGCATGAACGGGCGTGGGGAGCGAAAAAGCACCCAAACCAGCAAGAAGAGCGGCCAAATAAAACGCTGCAATCCGGCGAAAGATCAATTTCCCCTCCTGGGCACCTAGCCGCGGGCCGTTTAAATCCGCCTTATCCATTTTAGAGACATATCTCAAAAATAGCCAGTGCCGTCCCACTATGAGACACCGAGTTTGATTGTCAGGTCCAGTTGAATTTGGTAACTCCTTGGCAACGCCGGGAGCACAGTTGGCCATCGACTACAAACAGTCTGGGGTAGATGTGGCGGCAGGGGATGACCTTGTCGATTGGCTACGCGCAAGCCAAAACACCCCCATGCCTCATCAAGACAAGATCGTATCTGGAATTGGCGGCTTTGCCGCGCTTTTTCGTGCTGATTTTTCGGGCATGAAAGAGCCCTGCCTGGTGAGTTGCACCGACGGCGTGGGCACCAAGGTCAAATTGGCCGCAGATCAGGGCCGATATCATTCTGTTGCTCAAGACATGGTTGCGATGTGCGTAAATGACCTTATTTGTTGCGGCGCCGATCCACTCTTTTTTCTGGATTACTATGCCACAGGAAAACTCGACTTAAGGGCGGCCAAGGAGTTTTTGGCCGGAGTGCGCCAGGCCTGTGTGGAATCTCACTGTGCTCTGATTGGCGGCGAAACAGCCGAAATGCCGGGGGTCTACGCAGGAAAAGATTTTGATTGTGCCGGATTTAGTGTCGGAGTGGTGGATAGGGTTGAAGCTTGGGGTGCACATCGGGTCAATTCTGGGGACAAGCTGATCGCTCTTCCGAGCAGTGGATTTCATTCCAATGGATATTCGCTCTTAAGAAAAGTCTTTGAAAGTGACATGGCCAAGTGGGTGGATACGCTCCTGGTTCCCACACGGTTGTATGTGGATGTGGTCAAATCTTTGAAGTCCATTGGTGGTATTCACGCTGCCGCACACATTACGGGTGGCGGAATGGAAAACATTCCTCGTGTTTTAAGTAAGGGGCAAATCGCGGTTCTGAAACCATGGGCGATGCCGGAGCCATTCAAAGAAGTTCAAAGACGATGCGGCATGAGTTGGAAGCAAATGCTAGAAACACTCAACTGCGGGATTGGCTTAGTGTTGGCAGTTGATGGAGCAAAGTCCGACGCTTTGATTGCGAGGGCCAAGGAGAAGGGGCACGACGCTTTTCTACTTGGAGAAATTTTGCAGGGAGATCAAAACGCCGAAGCCTCCTGGCAAATCGATAATTATTCAGGCGAGGGGCCATGGCCAGTATGATGAACAACACAGAGACTTCTGAAGTTCTTCTGGTGAGTGTTTTTGGCCGCGGAAACTGGTTGGCAGCGGAACTTGCGAGCCGAGGGTTTTCGGTTTGTTTAGTCGATTTAAGTTCCGCCATGGGACGGTGGGCCCCAGAAGATTGGGAAGGGCCCTTCGGACTGTTTCAAGCCGATTGGTTAACCGCCTCGCAGGTTTCTCGTCTCAATGAAGAAGACTATTTGGATGAGATTCCGGAAGGCTTCACGGTTTGGCCCAAAGACGGTCCAATTGATATGCGCGGTCAGATGTCGCAAGATTGGCTTGAGCGAATTCCGGGCTATGCCGAGGCTAAGACGTATTGCCAGCAGCATCGAACCCTGCCCACGAGTGCCAAGGAAGAAGCGATCGATGATCTCATGGCCTTGGGTTTTAAAAAGAATTGGCTGGCTCAATTCGCGAACCAATTTGCGTGTACTACATTTTCTCAGAATGCTCTTGCTCTCAACCAGGGCGATCCCCTTTCTTTGTGGGCACCTTTTTCGGTTCGCAGAATAAGCCGCAGGGGTTTGCAGAAGTCGTTGTCGTGGTGCGAGGACAAAGGAGTTTTGGTGGTCGCAACACCTACACTTGTTGACGTGTCGATGGATGGCCACAAAATTTTGGCGGTTCAGGTGGGCGGTGAGCAGTCGCGAGTTTATAAGGCCGAGAATTTTGTCTGGTGTTTGACCAGCGCCGAAACGCAATTCGTATCAGAAAAAATTGCGGGACAAATTTATACCGATGGAATTTTACAGCCAGACTGGAACTGGATGCGATGGAGAATCAGCGGCACACTTGGAAATTACAAAGACGTGATTCCCGC
>JAPKGD010000060.1 GCA_026648125.1 Bdellovibrionales bacterium
CCAGAGCGCCAGCATGTTGCTGACCTTGCCGGTCACGAACTGCTTGGCCAGCGCCAGCCGGAACTCGGCTTCATGAAAGCGGCGAAATTGTGCCAGGCGTTGCTCCACGAATTTGCCGTCGCCGCGCGTGAACTGGCCGTGAAAGGTGCCATTGGGTGAGAGATAGGCAATATCGATCCCGCGCTCCATCAGAAAGCGCACCGCCGGCAGCGTGATATTGGCCGGCGTTAGCAACACCACTCGCTCCAGATGCAGCGCCGGCACTTCCTGCACGACCTTGCCTTTGCGCCGTATTTGCACGCGGTCGTTGACCACGCCGATACTTGTGCCGTATTCACTGATGTAAAGTGCGGACATGCCGGCCTCCTTGGCCTCGGTGCCTTCATCGTCAATGAGGATGGGCTGAGGACAGATTTTGCCCATCGCTGTGTGCGCAAAGTCCACCAAGGTCACCATGGGGCTTGCAACGGACTGACCCAAGTAATCCTTAGCGACGGAACCACCCAAAACAATGTCCGATTCAACCGTGTGGCCAACCGCTTCGTGCGCCAGAATTCCCGCAAGGTCAGAATTAAGGACCACGTCATGTACTCCAGATTCTGGAATGATGCCGGAAGCCTTTTCGGAAACACGGAGGTAGATTTTTTCCAGCCATTCGCGAAATGACTCAGGATCCGTTTCAAAATGTTCTTCGAGCTCACCCAACCCACCTTTTGTGTCGTAATATGTGACCGGACCTGTTGCTGTGTTTTTCGTCATAGCGACCATCAGGTGGGCCCTGGGGATGAGCGTGTGGGCAAGACTTCCTTCACTTGTCAGGAGATGTTTTTCCATGTCCAAAGCCATGAGGCGAACGGAACGAGCCTGAAGATCTTTAAAATTCTCAACTATGAGAGCATCAATCCCCTTCATGAGATCAATCCAAAAGCCCATTGCGCGCTTTGAAACTCCCTTAGAAAAATTCTTTTCAATATGAGCGCCTGAACCGGTCACTATCTTGGCGTGTTTTTGCTTTCGACTACCTAGAAATTGAGCATTTCGAGTCGCTTCAGCAATGGCCTTTTTTGCACTTTCCAGCGAGGGCGTTGAGTGTGAAGAAAATCCCCAATATCCATTGGCAAAGGAACGGGCCGAAATTCCGCGAGATGTTTCCTGCTGATTCATGGTCAGTTGACCATTCAGCATCATCAATCGGATGTCGCGATTTTCGTGATAGCGAAGTTCGCCGTAGGTCTTAAATTCATTAGCGAGTGATTTTAAATCGAGTCGCAGCATTTCAGCTCCTTTTAACAGAAGAATCAATGGTTTGGATTTAGTTTAAAGCCCTTAGACAATCAATCTTTAAACGACGCCAAGGCGGTCAATTTCAACTCTAAAGGGAGCTCAATATCTCAACAGCGCGCTCAAGATCTGCCTCGGAGTTCCAAATATGAGGTGAGAGGCGTAAACAAGGTAAATCAACCACAGGCGACATAGCAATTTGCAGACTGAACTGTTTCAGAAGCCTGATCATCAGACCATAGCCTTCTGGCTTGAGATGTTTTGGAACTTCATAAGTTAAGAGTGGGCCTCGTTGGGCAATCGGTGGAGAGACGCAAGCCCATCCCACCTTCTGATCCATAAGTGACTCTAAGTGAGCTTGAAGGTGATAAATTCTTTTGAAAATCTTGGCCTCCGTCCATCGCTCCCAGAACTGGATAATGTCGGTCAGTGCATAAAAAGGGCTAAAGTCACGAGACGAAGAAAAGAGCATCTTGGCCTGAAATTCTCCACCTCGGTCAAAGGCATTAAAGGGCTCTCTTGTGTCAAACGTCGTCCAACCTGCAAAGATGGGTTTTATCGAAGACTGGAGTCGAGGCGCCACCCAACCAAAGCCCGTCCCTTTGGCGGCCATAACCCATTTGTGCAAATTTCCGCCGTAGAGATCCACGTCTTCGAGATCGGAAAAGCGGAGCGGAATCGATCCGGGCGCATGAGCACCATCAACGGCGAGTAAAACTCCTCTTTTTCGAGTTTCCTTGGCGAGCTGCGGGAGCGGGATTTTTAGGCCCGTTCCCGTCATCACGTGACTGATGACCAGCATCGATGTCTTATCGGATAATTGACTTACAATTTGCTCGACAAGAGCCGTGTCCGATAACTGAGCATAGGCCTTAGCGGTTCGAGGCAACTCGATGATTCGGTAAGAGAGACCATCGGTCGCTGCTTTGAAACGAGCAATATTGGCGACCGCACCATATTCAAGGTTGGTACTCAAAATTTCGGAGTGCTTTGGGAGAGGCATGCCCAAGATGAGCGAGTTCATTGCTTCCGTCACATTGGCTCTTAAAAAGAGGTCTTCGGGGCGGGCGGAAAAAAAGTTAGCGAGCTTAACTTGGACCTTCCATAATTCGGACCAAGCTCCAAAGAGTCCACGAGTGGGGTTTAACTCAAACTCACGTTGGTAACGAGTCACGGCCTCCAAAACAGAGCGTGGCACGATCGAATGGCTACCCCCGTTGAGGTAGATGACGTTGGGATCGAGGTCGAACTCATTTCTCATATTTAAATGGGCCATCATGCGTTCCGCTTGTTGGGTGAGAGACCTTGAGTCAATCCAAGATAATGAATAATTTACCTGATTACAACCTTGTCGACAGAATGGTTGTAATCATCTGGAACATTGTCACCACTTAATTTAGAGATCTAGTCATTAAGAAGGAGGCAATTATGTCTAAATTTCATGTTTACAAGCTCTCATTGATTTTATGTGGCGCCGTGCTATCTGTAACCGCTCTTGCCGGACAACCTGCGCAGGACGAGATCCGACTGACCCGAGCTCGCTACGAAGGTAAGTGCTTTGCGAATGAGCCATTAGCGACTTGGGAAAGATGTGATGTGAACTCTTATGTGGGTAAAGCCGCCATGGACTGTGCGATGAAAGAAGCGCTCGATGCGTGCAACAATGATCCCTATCGGGTCAATGGAAACTGCGCTGTATCGGCCGCTGTGGCAGAGCCAGTGGGAAGCATTGAGTTTCTCGGTTTTCGTCGCTGCTTAGGCCGTGCTGTTGCATTTGGTTACCAGCGGGTTCAGTAGGCAAGAGGGAAGATTAATTTTGGGCTAAAATTGGAGGAGACAATTTATGTCAAAGAAATCTTTAAGACCTATTTGGATGGCTATAATGGCCACAATGTTCACAGTTCAAGAACTCGGAGCTGAAGAAACAGCTATTGCCGCTGATGCATTTCCGATCGCTCGGGCAGAGATTTATGTCACTGCACGAAATTCAGACAACCTCAAACAATACTGTTTGAAAAAAGTGAGTGACTCAATTGACGAGGTTATAAAAGAACTTGAGCGGGTAAGTCACCCCATGATCAAAGGGGGCGATGTTATGATGACCTGTCGGAGAATTATTTTAGTAGCCCGAGCGACAAAAGGCTCATCCAAAACCAAGGTCGATTTTGGCAATATCTTTTATATAGGATCAGATGTTGTTAGCACTCTTTACACTGCAGGAGGCGGTGAAGTTGTCGCGGTTTGCGAGCCCAGGAACTATGATGAAGAACTCATTTATGTCGCGGCTAGGCGTTGTCGAGAGCAGTTAACCCCTGAGTGCCTCACGCCGGAATTTAGGGATCAAGTCCGTCAATTGGGACGGACGCAAATGGTAAATTCAGTTGATCCTGAAAAAACCTGCGATACCGGATACTCTTCAAATCCGAGCTCGTCGCAGAGTCCTAATTAAGTTTGTCCTTTGCGTTCCGTTTCGAAAATCTGTGGCTAAGGATTGTGAGTGGAACAAGAAATAATAAGGCAAAGCCAAAGGGAGTTTGACCGCCGAAGACAGGTCTTACTCCTTGAGCTTGCCCGCAGAAAAAAGGCGAATCCCTCGTATTCACATCGTGCCTTTGCTCGCGATTTGGGTGTGAGCCATTCCTTGTTTTCGTTGATACTCAATGGAAAGCGTCGAGTCTCTGATGAATTGGTTAAATCACTCCTCGCTGTAAGCCAGTTGCCTAGTGACGTTCTTGAACCTCTCAAAATCGGACTTGAAAAATTGGATCACCGTCCGTCGAGCAAGATTGAGCTCGATAAGTTTGCGCTCATCTCAGACTGGATTCATTACGCAATCTTAAGCCTTCTCAAAGTGAAGGGGTTTCGTTGGGATGCCAATTGGATTGGGCGTAGGCTAAACCTGTCGGATCAGCGCGCGGGCCGGGCTATGCACCGACTGATCGAACTTGGTATGGTCAGTAAAGATGAGACAGGGCGATACCACCAAAGTTTGGGGCCGATCGTCGTTGAAAATAAAGAGTCCTCTCGGGCCGCGAGAAAATTTCACTCAGGGCTAATTAAAAAAGCCATTGAAACAATGAACGAGCGCCCCTTTTCTGAAAGAGATTTATCTTCGACCGTATTTACCTTGAGCCCTGAGTTTATTCCTTATGCTGTTGAGAGAATTCGTAACTTTAGACGAAGTCTGACCAGAGAACTTGAGGGCCTCGGAGATCAAACAGAAGTTTATGCGATTACCGTTGAGTTATTTCCGTTAACACAGAAAGAGGATCTAAATGTCTAAGCTAAGATGGTTAGTGGTCTTTGCTATTTGTCTCATTGTCTCATCCGAGCGAGGATTTGGTCGGTCTGGCAACGAAGGTGCCCATGCGGGTGATATTTATGCGGATGAGTTTGTCGAACTGGGGCAGATGCTGAGCGAACTCCTGAGTTCGCCTGCGCTCTCGAATCTCGTGCGAGGCAGTGGATTTTCTGCGGAAGAGTTTGCTCGTACTGTGAATCGGACCAAGGTTTTTTCACGAGAGCCCTCTGATGTTCAGTTGAATGGCTTTGACGTGAGTGGCCTCAATCATGAACAGGGTGGCCCCATCGTGATTAACCGGAAGGACTGGCGCGAGGGGCGGATTATACAGCGCTTGAGGTTGGTGCTTCACGAGTACTTTGGAATCATGAACGTAGAAAGAGACCATTATAATGTCTCTGTAAAATTCATTTCTGCACTTGAGCAATTGGCCAGCCGTTTATTGGCAAAAAATGGACACAATGCGCTTTTCTATGGCGTGGCTGTGGCGAGTCCCCCGCTAAGCTTTATGGGCCGAGTGTGTGACAACAGCGAACCTTGGTACTTGGCAGCAACCAAGTACGCGATGGATCAATCAAGTTCACGGTGTGCTCTTGATAAGCCTAAAGACCCTTGCAATCAGTTCACGACTTTGACTCGTGAGATCCGCAGCGAAAAAATGCCCGGACTCGCGTTTTGCGAAATCACCGTAATCGCAAGATAGTTTAAGGGGGAGGCGTTAGGCTCCGCACTCCCTCTTTAATCCCGTTTTCAAGGCCTTATTGACTTTGCCATCTGTGGTTCCGTCCGTGCTAACGGCCCACGTGGTCTTTCCATTTTGATAAATGTCTACAATGAGGGCTTTACCATCAACTGAGCCCAAGTAGCGGTAAAAGCCTGGTTTGCTGTCCCCAGCAACCAGAGGGTCTTCGGCCGTTAATATCACTGAACCAACGTCGCCAATATGAATGACCGAATTTTTTCCATCAGACAAAGCGAATACCCCTTCTTTGTTTTCGAGCCAGCAAGAGGCTCCCGAGGCAACCTTGGAGTAGTCTTGCGCACGAAGAGGAAGAAGTTCAGCATGGGCGGTTGAGGCCGCGGTGAGAGCAAACAACGTGCTTAACAGGAGCTTCGATTTCATTTTAAACCTCCAATAGTGAAGTCATCTTTAACCGAAAACGGCTTAACCGGCCAACTGACTGGATCCGATTATACAAATTTCAGGTCACGACCTTCCCATTGCTGAATCTTTTAATATTGCTCATGCTACGGAACCAAAGGGTGGAGGCTTATATGTTAAGGATAAGATACTTGCTGGCTTTAGTAATGGGCCTAGCGTCTGTACCAGGCATTTCTAAGGCGGCCAATCAGGGAAAGATATTTGAATGTCATGGAAAGAATTTTGGCTATCGATTGCACATTGGTGAGATCAATGAGAGTCCCGCTGAGCTTTTGATTTGTCCGGCCAACAAGGGTGAGTGCAGTCAGGTTATTCAATTGGATGAGGATACGGATGAGGAGACGGGAAGTCGTAATTTTGTCGGTACTGATAAGGAGAAACATGAATTTTGGCTGGAGTTTGTAAAGAATCAGTATGAAGGACAGCCCGTCGAGTATTGGTTAAGTGTCGAGCGAGACGGCGAAGTCTTAGACCATCAAATCGATTGCAACTTAAAGTAGACTTGAGGCGCCATTCTACCGGAATTGGGTTAATTATTCGGAGCGCCCACTAATATCCACTGGTAGATGACATCCAACTCTTCGGCAGAGAGATGGGGCGCGTTCTCGGGCATTTGTCCCGACTGGCACTCGGTGTAGAGCGAGCTGTCGGTGGGCACACCCACATGCACGGTCCCAAGCGTTGCTGCGTAAGTGTCATAGCGTTTGCCGCTGGCCGCTTTCGTTGGGCCATGGCAGCCCACACACTTTGGCTCAAGAATTCTTTGTGAAATAGATGAGAAAGTCGCTTCAAGAGGAGGGGGAGCAGGAATGCCACCACCATTTACGGTTTGAAGCTGACTGGCCCAGTCCTCAATCGCCGTCTGAATCTGAGTCGCAAGAGCGGTCGAAAATGAATTATGACCGCCCTGAATTTTGGTGACTAAACGAGATGCCGCTGCATTGGAGAGATTGACCAAATTGGAGTTTATCAACGTGTTATGGGCTTGAAGTGGGTCGGTCACAGCGAACTTGGGGCTCTGATTAAGACCGTGGCAAGAGCCGCAATTGGCGACCAATAATGGGTGTAACGTGGAGCTGAAAATGCCTACGGAGTCAGCGCTTCCCGCAAGCCCAAGGAGGCCAATATCCAAGGCTCCCTGCTGAAACTCCGGCGAGCAGGCAATGATCGAGATCAATCCTAGAATCACTGTTATCAATTGTTTCATCTTGAAACACATAAATCCCCCAACCTAGCTTTGAGAGGATGCAAAGCTGTGCCGCGGCATAGCCTAAATTAGGCGGTCTAGAACGTCACAGGTACGACACTGGCAAATTGTTAATCATTACAAGTGATTCGGCTTGATACACATGAGCTCAATTGGGAACCACTGCCATTTCAAGAATTGGGTGGGAAGTACAGAAATTGGATCGATCATGCCGTCAACTGCCGGGTTCAATAACTCAGTGCCAGCGAGAATTGGGCGGTTTAATTGATCTCATCATGATCTTGCATGGGACCTATTTTGTAACGGCCGCGATTATAAAAAACGGATCTGAGATTGCTTTGAGAGCTGCCGTTAATTCGTTCGAAAAGGGCCGGCGATTTGATCTCCACAAAAATATCGACCGGAGTAACGGAGAGCCAGCTTGTCTCCATGTTCGGAATATAAAAGAGATCTAAGAGAGTTCTCAGTTTGTTAAGACGATTGAGAACTTCTTGGTTTAAAGGGTATAAGCCGGGTGTGTACGGCGTTGGTACAACTTGCCTCATCATTGCACTGGCCCAATAAAATCGTTCGACGAGAAATCGCCGAGCCAAAGCTCGTGCGGCCCTCAATGTTTCTAAAGCATGGGCTGGGCTCTCAGTCGTTAAAGCTTTGAGGCTTACAAAGCGTCTTAGCCGGCCCATCGGGCCAAAAACAATTCCATCAATCGCAGGAATACTCATTCTATTCACATGTGGAATCAGCAAAAAAGACTCCCCTTCGGATCGAATCCAATTTGCATAAGCTTCAGCGGCGTGAATCTCATGCTCCTCAGGCCCGGTCACTTTGCCGTCCGCATGCCATTCACGAAAGATGAGGAGATTGTCGGAATGAGCAGACCAGTCAACTGGCCCATGCCAATCCAAAAACTGCAAAAAATCTCTTCGTAATCCAGGGCCACCTGGGTCGGGCGCATGGAGAAGTCGAGAGGCATCACGAAGACTAATTACTTCAGCCTTCAGACCTTTTTTGAGAACCCTTTCGCAATGAAAAGGGTTGTAATACCAAGGGGTGGCGGCCCCAGAAATCCCCGGTTGAACGACTAAAGCTGTAAAAATCATGAGCATCCATGGCATTTTGACCATGCGAAGCGAA
>JAPKGD010000600.1 GCA_026648125.1 Bdellovibrionales bacterium
TTAGGCTTTCAGATACCTCGCTATTTACCAAGCAGACCAAGCAAAAAGATTGGCTCTCGGATCTCGACGAAAAAATCAACGCGCTACAGAACAAAATTTCTAAAGCCGAAGAAAAATTCGATCTCAAAAAGCAAGCCCTGGTCGAGAAGGAGCGAAGAGCGGTTGAGAAGCAAACCCATAAACAGATCAGTCGATTAGTGCCAGGCTTTTCGAAGATTAGCCTGAACTCCAAAGACGTAAAAAACATCGGCTATCCGGTAAAGTTTGTGAGCTTTGACGGCAAAACCGAAGGCTTGGTCAAAAAAGTGCGCTTTATCGACTTCGAGCCCGAAAGCAAAAGCCAAGAAAAGCTTCTCAAAAGCATCGATAGGTCCTTGCGCTCCGGCAACGTGAAGTGGGAGACCATTCAAATTGATGAGCGTGGGTTGATTCAAGAAGACAATGAATAGGACCAAGTCCTTTAAATGCTCTCGGCGAGACGGCCAACAGCGGTCTCGCCGTTGAAAGCTCCAGTACTCCTTCCGTACCACCCCGATCAAAGTAGAGCTTTCGAGCGCAAAGACCTAAAGCGCTACAGAAACAACCATTCCAAAAATACGATGAATTAATCATCAAACATATACGGGTGGTCTAAATGAATTGGCGGCTCAGTGCTCTTCTTCTTGCTTTAACAGTTCACGGGACGGTCTTAGCTCAATCTCGCATCTCCGCAAGCTTTGGACCAAAGGCCGGAGCAAACGGCTATCGTGGTTCTCTTAATTTTGATTACAAAATGATGTACTGCTTTAACGACCTCCATATCGGCATTAAGCAAACGCCTCCAGCGTCTGCCAGCGAGTACGTCTATAAGGGCAAAACCTACCGCCCCTCAGATCTCGGACTCTCATCGTTCAATGCTGTCAAAAGTGTCTATGTAGAGTCACTGACAGCCGACCTTATGGATCGCGGGCAAAGAGCAGGTAGTGTCACCATGACTGTTGTTATCGAAAACGCTGGCTTTGGTTGTTACGGCCAAAGTTACTCGGCGAAAAAATCAATTTCAAATCTCGACGGCAAAGCGGCCAGTAAGCGCCTCAGTGATTTTTCTCTCAGCAATGCCACCATGGTGGGCGGTGCCACTGATTTTGAAATTGAGTCAAAAATTAAAGCCATGGAAGCGCAAGCCAAAGCAGAAGAAGCCGCGAAGGCACAAGGGACAGTGGGATCAACGGGCGGAACTGGAACAACCGGTACTGCGGGAGCTACGGGAGCTGTTCCATCGGGCACAACTTATGTCAGTGTGCCGGCGAGCACAGGAGTGACGGCCCCAGCCAGCCAAACCACCAGCACTGAGAGCCCACAAGCCCTCGAGCAGCGCCGTCGCCAAGAAGAGTTGGCTAAATACCAGACGCAAGTGGATGAAAACGTAAAGCAGATTAACAAGACCAGCCAAGAATTTGGTGAAAAATCAGTCCAAGCCGCGGGTTATATGGGT
>JAPKGD010000601.1 GCA_026648125.1 Bdellovibrionales bacterium
AAGGCAGGAGACCATGTAGAAGCACGGATGCTTCACATCGCCTTTTTTAACTCACAGCAGTAACACTCACAGATCCCTTAATTGACACTCGATCCGACGTCATTTCAATCACCCGAGGAATTGCACTCAACTCGAAAAGGAGCTCGTTTAGTCGGCGGGCCGTCATTCGTAGCCGATGCAAATGCTCAGGAGAGAAATCAGATTGCCATAGGCTACGAATAAGCGTGTCCACATCGAGACTTGGATTTTGTGTCAACTGCTCGAGTAAACTGCAAAGGGTCCGTTTCTTACTGAGATCAAGTTGCTTCCCCTGATAACTCACCACGTGGTGCCGCACATCAAAGTGGAGTTTGGGCTCAAGTGTTAAAACCTGGGGCTGTACTCGTCGCATCCAAAAAAAGCGAGAACTGGGGGGGAGATCTCCAAGCAAAAGAGTTAATTTTCGTGCAATTTCGCTTTTCAGATTTGGCCCGTCACAGGTCTGATGGTGGAGAGTGAGAAGTCTTAAGTAACACCCCCAAGAGATCTCGGGGATCAGCTCATTGAGGCGAGCGAGATCGGCAACAGTGGTCTTTTCTTGAATTGCAATCTTGCCAATTTCAACTTCGTAAGCATCACCCTCACGTAATACTTGGGCAATGTCTTTTGCCTCTTGGGGGATGGAGTGGTTTCTGGCCATGGACTCCATCAGAAAATCGGAAAGGAGGAGGCGAAAATCTGCCGGCGTTAACTGAGAATGATTTTTTAATGCCATCAGCCGAAGCCATCCATGTTGGGGGCCGACCAGCTCAATTTCAGCGAGAAGAAGACCATGTTCTCTCTCAACATGGAGATCAAAAGTTATGTCAGATTTTGGGATAGATAATAATCGGGTGTAGAGGCGGCTCAGGTCCGTACCTCGAGAGAAAAGAGCTTCCACCCGAAGTCTTTGAATAATGGATAGGCGAAGCAAATCCTCACGTTGTTCGTTTTCGGCCCGAAGTTGAGCTTCATGATATAAATCGGATGACTCAGCAACCCGCCCCAACTCTTCCAAAAATTTACCCAAAATAATCTTGCACTGTATTTCAGTTTGCGCGGAGAGCGAATCGCGACATCTGAGAAGGCGTTCCCTGAGGCGTTCGACATGATGGAGCCACTGAACCATCTCGCCCGTTTGATAATAAACGCAAGCCAAATCACGAAGCACAGCGATGTTTTCACCAAAGAACCGTTCTGCGCGAATGAGATTAGATTTGGCCCCATCTAAGTCACCGAGATGTATTTGAATTTGTGAGCGCAGGTGTAACATAATTCTTTGTTGCCTAATTTCATCTGGCCAACCTATTCGCTCTAAAATTTCCTGAGCCCCTTCGAAG
>JAPKGD010000602.1 GCA_026648125.1 Bdellovibrionales bacterium
TAAGCAATGATGAAGTGCGGCCCCGTGTACCCCGGCGAACGGATGAAGAGCTCGAGGATCACGGGCCGGCCCCCGCGCAGCTCGCGCCGGATCTCCTCTTCGGAGCCGGTTCCCCAGGTGGGCACGAAGGCGATGCGCTTGGTGCCGGGAAACGCCTCCGCGAGCTGCTTCGAAAGCGTCGTAATCGCATCCCACTGCACGTTGTTGAACGAATACCCGCGGCTCACCCAGCCCCCGGCCAGCCGCCGGGCATCCTGGTTGAAGTAGTCATTGACCGTCTTCGGGTTCACCGGCTGGCCGTCGGGCAGCACCAGCAGGCCGAAGAGGGCGAGCACGTTGGTCAGCGAAGTCATCGCACAGCCGCACTGGGCAATGGTCGCCCCGCACACATCGCGAGGATCATCGGCCTTCGCGTAGACCTCGCCCCCCCAGCGCTGGTCGTTCTGGGCGAAGAGCTGCCCCGCGACCGGTGGCAGGTTGACGTCCGCCCCGGCCGGCGGCGTCGCCCCGGAAGAGTCGTCTTCGCACCTGAAGATCGCCTCGACCGCAGAGGCGTTGGGGGTCGGCGTTGCCGCCGCTGTCGCGGTCGCCGTCGGCGAGGCAGGCTGGTCATCGCCTCCCTGGAGAAGGAAGAACGCCAGGGCCGCGGCCAGGCCAAGCGCCACGAGCCCAATCACGGCCAGGGGCTTCAGGCTGTGCAGGGGCGGCTTCACCATTAGCTGCCCCGTGACTTCCTTGCGCGAGGCGCCCGTCCCGGCGGGAGTGCCCGTCACTTTGAAGGGCACCACCTGGGGCTGGCCGATGAATGGCCGCTCGGCGCTGCTCACGCGCAGCTGCACAGTGCGCTCCTCGCCCGGGGGGATCTCGAGCGACGGAGCCAGTTCCTCCGCGAGCCGCAGATATTTGTCCTTCGTCCCCCGTTCGTCGTCGGCGCGGTTGAAATCGGCGAGGAGTTGGCGATGCCCATCGGCGAGGATGTCGTTTTACGATACGGGCTTTAAATTTAAAAAATTTAATTTTGAAAGATGGAAACGATATAAAACGGGGTTAATTGAAAAATACGGATACATTAAAGTAAATTTTGATCAGCCTTTTATTCTTATTCACAACAACCAGTTAATCATTAAAACTCTTCAAAAGTATGAAAGTGACAAACATCAAGATTT
>JAPKGD010000603.1 GCA_026648125.1 Bdellovibrionales bacterium
CATTGCTATCCTGTTCTACTGCGGGAAGCTTGAACTTCACCCTCTATAGGCACAAGAATCCCGGAAGAACCATTTTTATTTGAAATAAGAAAGCGAACGGACATGGGCGTGAGCCAGCGTTTGCTTTCATTTTTCAAAATATTTTCAAAGAATCTATTAATAGAGCTTTTTGACCTATCAATTTCATCTAAGGACTCAATGGGAGGGTATTTCTCCTGCAATGTTCCGGTCTCAGGGGAAGCCATACCAAACATCTGAGTGGTACTGCTCTCTATCTCTTGTAATGAAAAATGACTTCCAGGGTGAGCCTGAATCAGTTTTACTTTATTGCCAATTTTTTGGGCCAGGTCCACATGGTGATTGAAGAGTGAATTATAATGAATCAAATCCGAATTTCTAAGGCGAAGTCCGTTTGCGTAAGGAATGACAAATTTGGGCTTAAGAATTTGGCAAACAAGAGCAGTATGTTTGAGCGCCCAGTCCTTCGAATAGTTCAAGAACGAGGAGTTCAGATCGTCACTATTTGAGACAAGGTTCGATTGGAATCCTGAAAAATCATATGTGACAGCATTTGGATTCGTGCTGTTATAGCCCAGAAATCCACATTCAATGGCACCGAGGCTAGCCGCCATGATCATATATGCAGTTTCGGCGAGGGCACAATCATTGTTAAAGTAGTAGAGTTTACCGGCACAGCGAACCATAAGTGCAGAGTCAAAAGTTCCGTTGTAAGGGACAGATTGAAACGACATCAGCTCAAGAGGACCGACATGATGCCCCCGTGGTCCGGGCGAAATCTCAATGATATTCAAAAATCCCAGAGATTTTATCTGCTCATAAAATGACCGATCTAAGTATTTTGATATGTAAATGGGTGTGGCTTTGGAGAAAAGACTTAGAGAATTAGGACAGTGGCCTCTACCCCCGAGATTGGGTCGCCTTGTTCTCGAAGCAGTCTCTGAAAATTGCCCAGGCCTAGGCGCTGA
>JAPKGD010000604.1 GCA_026648125.1 Bdellovibrionales bacterium
TCAGCGAAACGCGGCTTGCCCCGTATGTGTTCGCCTCCAAGGGCCATCGGTTGTATTACGGCAGTACCCACTGGGTAAAGAGGGTTGTTGTTACGCGGGAGGAAAAAAGCATCTGGTATGAGATCTATGACGACTTCCTGAAAAAAACCTTTTATGTTTCGACGTACAACATGCGCCTCGTTCCGGACGATGAACTGTCTCTACTTTCCCCGAATGTGACTGACGCCGATAAATTCATCCACGTGGACCTCGCCACACAACTGGTGACGGCTTTTGAGGGCGAAACAATGGTGTTGTCAGCACGCTGTTCGAGCGGAGCAAAAGGAACAGAAACACCAAGGGGCGAATTCCTGACGTATCATAAAGGTCCATCCATCCACATGACCAACCAGGGCGATGCAATCGAGAATATCTATAACCTGCCCGGTGTGCCGTGGTGTGCTTTCTTCACGGGCAATGGTGAGGCATTCCACGGAACGTACTGGCACAACGATTACGGACGTCCACGCAGTCATGGTTGCATTAATCTCCCCTCGGAAACAGCAAAATTCATTTATCGCTGGACCAAGCCCACCGTTCCGCCGGATGTGGATTATGTCCATCTGCCAGGTGATGGCACGAGAGTACAAGTTGTCTGATTGGAAAACCAGATATGTCAAAAACGGTGCGCCATCGAATTGTTATTTTGGGGCTGTTGATACTCTTGTTGATCACCATCAACCTGCCTCCTGTCTATAACCGCCTCCTTTGACGCATCGATGAGTTGCGCGTCCAGAGCATGTATATATTTAATCCGCCCGACGAAGCCATCTTCCAGCCCGGGCAACTGGTTAAAACCCCAACTGAGGCTTCAGAGCTACCGCAAACCCCTGGC
>JAPKGD010000605.1 GCA_026648125.1 Bdellovibrionales bacterium
CGAAGAGGGTCCAAGGTTATAGGATCAAGCGACTAAGTGCATGTGGTGGATGCCTTGGCGATCACAGGCGATGAAGGACGTGTAAGCCTGCGAAAAGCGTGGGGGAGCTGGCAATAGAGCTTTGATCCCACGATGTCCGAATGGGGAAACCCGGCCCGCAAGGGTCATCTCACACTGAATACATAGGTGTGTAGAGGCGAACCGAGCGAACTGAAACATCTAAGTAGCTCGAGGAAAAGAAATCAACCGAGATTCCGTAAGTAGTGGCGAGCGAACGGGGATGAGCCTGCACGACTAAACCGATTACTTAGCAGAACAGTCTGGAAAGGCTGGCGATAGTGGGTGATAGCCCCGTATGCGAAAAGTAGTCGGCGGGTCTGAGCGTGCGACAAGTAGGGCGGGACACGAGAAATCCTGTCTGAAGATGGGGGGACCATCCTCCAAGGCTAAATACTCGTGATCGACCGATAGTGAACCAGTACCGTGAGGGAAAGGCGAAAAGAACCCCGGGAGGGGAGTGAAATAGAACCTGAAACCGTGTGCGTACAAGCAGTGGGAGCCCTTTTCGGTGGGTGACTGCGTACCTTTTGTATAATGGGTCAGCGACTTAGTGTGGCGAGCAAGCTTAAGCCGTTAGGCGTAGGCGCAGCGAAAGCGAGTCTGAACAGGGCGTTCAGTCAATGGGCGTGGACCCGAAGCGGGGTGATCTAGGCATGGCCAGGCTGAAGTCGGGGTTACACCCGATGGAGGGCCGAACCGGTAAACCTTAAAAAGTTTTCGGATGAGCTGTGCCTAGGGGTGAAAGGCCA
>JAPKGD010000606.1 GCA_026648125.1 Bdellovibrionales bacterium
CACCCGTCTTTTTGCTACTTATGCCAACATTCTCACTTCGCAGCGCTCCACGGCGGCTCACGCCTTCCGCTTCATCGCCCTGCGAACGCTCCCTTACCACTGCTTCCGGCCAGAGCCGGAACGCAATCCGCGACTTCGGTATCATGCTTAAGCCCCGGTAAGTTTTCGGCGCAGGATAGCTTGACCAGTGAGCTATTACGCTTTCTTTAAAGGATGGCTGCTTCTAAGCCAACCTCCTGGTTGTCTTGGCCTTCCCACATCCTTTCCCACTTAGACGTGATTTGGGGACCTTAGCTGGCGGTCAGGGCTGTTTCCCTTTCGACGACGGACCTTAGCACCCGCCGCCTGCCTGGCCGGACTGTGCTCGCCGGTATTCGGAGTTCGGTTAGGTTTGGTAAGGCTCGCTCCCCCCTAGCCCATCCAGTGCTCTACCCCCGACGGCAATCGTCCGACGCTCTACCTAAATAGATTTCGCGGAGAACCAGCTATTTCCGAGTTTGATTGGCCTTTCACCCCTAGCCACAGATCATCCCCGACTTTTTCAACAGGCGTGGGTTCGGTCCTCCAGTACGTGTTACCGCACCTTCAACCTGGCCATGGCTAGATCACCCGGTTTCGGGTCTAATCCGACGAACTCAAAATCGCCCTGTTCAGACTCGCTTTCGCTGCGCCTCCACCTATCGGCTTAAGCTTGCTCGTCAGACTAAGTCGCTGACCCATTATACAAGAGGTACGCCGTCACCCCATAAAGAGGCTCCGACTGTTTGTAGGCATTCGGTTTCAGGGTCTCTTTC
>JAPKGD010000607.1 GCA_026648125.1 Bdellovibrionales bacterium
AGAGAATCCGTCTCCCGCTTCTGCCTTTCCACGTTCACTTGTTCGTAATTCGCGTGAACCGGAAGCCATGTTGCTTCAGCGGACGAGAACCCGGCGTTCTTCGTCGCGTCCCATTGCATCGGCGTGCGGACTTCGTCTCGGTTGACGGTCACGTCCAGCAGGTCGAAGAGGAGGCGCGGGGCGAATGTGTATTTATGCGGGATTGGGTCGAGCGCGGTTTTAAACGGCAATTTGAGGTTGACCATGCCGATTTCCTCGCCGTAATATGCGCAAGGAACGCCGCGTAAAGTGAATTGAAGCATGGCGAGCAGTTTCGCCTTGCGAAAGTCGCCCCCGAGGCGGTCGGCGCTTCGCCTTTTATCGTGATTGCTGAAAACGTAAACCGGCATGAACGGGTGCGGGAAGCGTTTTTCGATATCTGCGATCAGGCGGCGAAAATATTCCGCCGTAAATTTGAACTGAAGCGCTTCAAAATCGAAGATGAGCGTCAACCCGTCGTTGATCTCCTCCCCGGCGTATTTGCGTAAAACTTCGCGCCTTGCCGCGATCTCGCCGATGGTGAGTTTTTCGCCAAACTCATCCGTCAATTTTCTGAATTCTTTCGCCAGATCGAAGGACTCCGGCTGGTCCTGGGAGTAGGTTGTTTTCTGAAAAAATCCCGAGGTATCGTCAGGCGTGGGGACGAGCTTCCACGAAAACGGGTTGTCTCGAAACTGCGCGTCTTTGTAAATGGTGTTGAATATGTCCAGCCGGTAGCCGTCCGCGCCCTTGGCGAGCCAGAAGCGGG
>JAPKGD010000608.1 GCA_026648125.1 Bdellovibrionales bacterium
TCATGGTAACATCGGTGGTCTTTACATTTCCCTCATCGTCCGATTTGAAAAGGGCAGGGCACATAACCACCACCTCAAGTGCGTCATAGCTGTCTCCAATGGTTTCGTAGATATAGCTGTCATTTTTATTGCTGATCTCAACGCTCATTGTATATTCGGTCTTTGTGACCCCAAGCATCTGTTCTGTCGTTGAGTCCACCTCACCAAAGTTCCCGTAATCAACAAAAACGGCCTGATCCATCTTGCCAACATATTTTTGTATATCAACGCCACGAAAAGACGTTTCAGCCTGATCGTTAATTTTTACATCCGTGATCGATGATAACTCGCCAATACCCAATCCAACGGTAATGCAGGCGTATTGTTTCTTGCCATCGATATTATTATAACCCATAAATATATTGCCATAGACCTTGTTTTGTCCGTAAATTTCGGCAATAGAGACGCCCTGCTGTTGTACCGTCTGAGGGTTCCAGCTATAGGTCTGAGATGCATTTCCGCTCAGGCTGTCCATTGTAGGGATTTTCGGCTTGATGGGTGGGAGCATGAAATTGACCATGAGACCACCCGCAACGGTAATTCCACCCGCTACGATCATGCCTGTTGTAGAGAGTGCTCCCGCAGCCGTTACGAATCCCATTGCCGCCGCTGCATAAGGCGCCGCTACGGCGATACCAATCATCATAACCGCACGTAGAATTGTCTTACCTCCACCTCCACCACCCTGGATTTCTGGCACAAAGAGTATATAGTCGCCCTCATAAGGGAAGGTCGTTGGTAG
>JAPKGD010000609.1 GCA_026648125.1 Bdellovibrionales bacterium
TCTGTCATGAAGGCGTGACGGCGCGGGAATTCGGATCCTCGCGGAAAGAAGTGGACGAGATTCTTCTTGCGGAGGCCGCGGATATTCTCCGAACCCTCCGGGCGGGGAGATATATGCGTTCTGCCGGCGAGGAGCTGGAAAATTATCTCAGAATCCGGACGGGATTTTTCCGTCGTGTCACGCCGGAACGGCTCGATATGACGGCTCTCGACCACGCGCTTCTTCGCGCCGCCGCCTTTACGCGAGCATTGGAGCAGTTGCACGGGTATCGGTCCAAACGTCTCGGACCGGCCACGCTTCTAAGTTTTTTTCGAGAAATACGGAACTATAAATTCACGACGGAAGAATTCGGCATTACGCGCCAGGAACTGCGCGACATGCGCCGGGAACTGCGCATCATGACATGCTGCTACTGAACAAGCGGACTTCGAAAAGTCCGCTTTTGTTATGGAAAAAGGCTCAGGGGGAGACGAAGAAGCATGTCATCATCCGTTTTTGGGTTTCCTCGGCCGTCGGTATTGTTCGTCATTACATAGAGCGATGTTCCGTCCGGAGACAGCGCGACATTGCGGATGCGTCCATACGCGGAATGGAAATGTTCGCGCAGGACAATGCGGTCACCGCGCAGATCGGCTTCATACAAGGATTCCCCGCGCAATCCAGCAAAAAAGATGCGGCCGTTACCGTAGGCGGCGCCCGAAGGCGCCCATGTCACCGCTGCTCCTGACTGTATCACGGGTGCGTCC
>JAPKGD010000061.1 GCA_026648125.1 Bdellovibrionales bacterium
CAGGCGGTCAAATACAAAAAATTAGTTGCTCATGAAGCTACGGATTTAGTCGCCTCAGGCACAGCAACATCTGGGAAAATAACTTTTGGCTCTTCGACAACACTCGCCTGTTCCTTCATCATCGCAGATTTCTCAGCCCAGACCGAGCCGTGCGAACATTTTGCAATCACTGCAATTTGCCGAAACGTCATTCCAGCTTTTAGGAGCTTGCGAATAAGATCCGAGTCCCTTTGTTTTTTTCTGCCAATTAGGCGGCCCTTCGCACGAGCATTCGCAAGTCCAGCACGCACTCTCTCAGCCACAAGATCACGTTCGAGCTGGCTGATTGCAGCCAAAATACTGAAAACTGCAATACCAACAGGCGTACTGGTATCAATTTTTTCTGTGAGCGATATGAATGAAACATTTTTAGCCTTAAAAATGTGAAGGGCATTCAACAAGTGAGTTGTGCTTCTGGCAAATCGTGAAAATGAGTAAACAACGACGGACGAAATTTCTCCAGCATTCACCGCCGTCATCATTCGATCCAAAGCTGGGCGCGATGATTTGGTCCCGCTTATGCCCTCATCCATAAAAATCTCATAGTTTAAAATATCATTTTTAGTGCAGTAGTCTTTTAAGATGCGGACTTGCGATTCAAGCCCTGTGCTTTGTTGGTCGGTGGATACGCGCGCATAGCACGCAACACGATTGGTATTCATTCAGCTTTCTCCTATCTGATTTAAAAATTCAGAGAGTGGCATGGGTCAAAATGCAGGAAGCAATCGAGAAGTAAAAAAGAAGCATACTCATGAAATATTGCGAAATTTGGCGAAAGATTTGGCTGGTGGTCTTCAGACCCCAGGTTGTTGTTTCAACTACTTAGAACATTTGATTTTCTTGATGATCGTGCCGCTGAACCCAGCGAAGAATGGCGGAGAGGGTGAGATTCGAACTCACGAGCCCCTTACGAGGCTGCTAGTTTTCAAGACTAGTGCCTTCAGCCACTCGGCCACCTCTCCGCGTTCGGTCTCCTAATCCTATAAGTGACTTTGCCTCGAACTGGTAGCCATTAATATGGCGCAGCAGAGGGACTTGAGCAGAATTTACCCCTTTGAACTGATCTTCTTGAGGCCCCCCATATAGGGCTGGAGCGCCTGGGGAATGGCGATGGATCCATCTTCGAGCTGATAATTCTCCATAATGGCGATCAGGGTCCTCCCAACAGCCAGGCCCGAGCCATTGAGTGTGTGCACGAAGCGTGGCTTGTCCTTATCCCCGCCTTTAAACCGAATATTCGCGCGTCGAGCCTGAAAATCCTCAAAATTCGAACAGGAGCTGATCTCTCGGAATTGGCCCTGTCCCGGAAGCCAAACCTCTATGTCATAACACTTTGCTGCTCCAAACCCGATGTCCTTTGAACAAAGAGACATCAGGCGATAAGGGAGCTCTAGCTTCTTAAGCACCACCTCGGCATGGCCTGTCAGTTGCTCGTGGAGTTCATAAGACTTATCCGGGTGAGTGAACATGACCAATTCAATCTTATTAAATTGGTGCTGCCGGATAAGCCCCTTGGTGTCCTTTCCATAGCTCCCCGCTTCGGATCTAAAACAAGGAGTATAAGCGCAAAACTTTATGGGTAGTTCGGCTTCACGAAGGGTTTCGCCTGCAAAATAATTGGTGACCGGCACCTCTGCGGTGGGAACCAAATGATAGTCATGTCCCTCAAGATGGAAAACATCGTCGCGAAATTTGGGAAATTGGCCTGTTCCCAAAAGTGATGTTCCATTAACGATAAATGGCGGAATCATTTCTTCATAGCCATGGTCCCGTGAATGGAGATCCAACATAAACTGAATGAGTGCTCTCTCCATTTGGGCCGCCGCACCCCTTAAAAAGGAGAATCGAGCTCCAGTTACTTTCCCCGCTCGCTCAAAATCCAAAACACCCAGATTTTCACCAAGCTCCCAGTGTTCCTTAGGCTTAAAGGCAAATGAGCGCTTTTCTCCATAGGCTCGCACTTCCTGATTGTCCTCCGCCGATTGCCCAACGGGTACTGAGTCGTGCAGCTTATTGGGTAAAACCAGAGAAAGTTGGCGCATTTCTTCATCGGCCTCTTGAGCTTGCTTATCGAGATCTTTTACCGTTCCCGATAGTTTCTGCATCTCTTGTAGGAGCTGATTAGCATCCTCTTTATTTCTTTTACGACGAGCGATTTCTTCCCCAACTTTATTTTGCTCCGCACGTGCAGTTTCCATTTGGGTGATAAGGTTCTTCCGTCGAGAATTCATCTCGGTCAACCGATCTACGAGTGATGAGTCCCAACCTCGGTTCGCCAGCGTCTGTCGATATTCTTCCAAATAGGTTAGGCCCGTGGCCGGATTTTTGTCTGCTCTATCGAGTGCTTTTACATCTATCATGGGACCTCATTAGCTTCCAGGTGCGACGAGAATGTACATACGAAGCAGCAGTCCAATCAAGACACAAATCAGGTCAAATACGGCCACACCCACAAACTGCCAACCCTTCGAGATGCGCAAAAAGGCCGCCACTACCGTCACAATCACAAAGGTAAAAGAAAAACTTCCATACCCGGCAATCTCTTCACCAATAAGGGCAATCGTCAGCCCCAGAGCCATCCCAGACAGAAGACGAAAGGCAAATAAGACGAGGCTGGTCGACGAGGTCTTCAGCCGATATTGAATCTCTTCTAGCATTTGTCCCATAACTAAATCCCCCCATCCCCAACGCCCAACTTGCCTAAAAAGCGACGACGAATCGCTTCGGCATCCGGTGCGTTGGGATTTAATACCAAGTATTGATTGTAAGCTTTCCCCGCCTCGAGAACATCACCTTTAATTTCGTAAATCATACCAAGCTCTCGGTAAATCTCTGGAACTCCCGACTCGATAACCGCTGCTTGATTGAGCATGGATATCGCCAGGTCCAATTGGTCCGAGCGGCGATAGCAATTGGCTATTTTGATATAAATTTCTGCGCTTCGAGGCCTTAATTTAATGGCTTTTTGATATTCCGAAACACAGAGGCTGTATTGCTGTTGAAGGGCATAGACTTCTGCCGCCAGCAAATAGGGTTCCGCAAGACTCGGGTTCACATTTCGCTCTTCTTTGGCTTCCCTCAGAGCCAACGCAGAATCGCCCAAAGCGAGTGCCGCTCGCCCGAGGTAGTAATGAACAAGCGGGTATAGCTTATTAATTCGAATGACTCGCTGTAACTGCACCTGCGCCTGGTCGGCCTTGCCGACATCAAGATAGAGTAAGCCAATTTCAAAAAGAGGGCCGGCATCTGAGGGATCTAAAATAGCCGCCTGCTCAAACGAAGAAAGCGCCTGACCGTTCTTTCTCTGGGCCTTCTGAGAGCGCCCTAGGTCTAAAAACGCTTCTTTGGACTTGGGATCTATATTGGTTAACTCGGCAAAAACGCCTTCAGCATCGCCGTAGCGCTGCTCAAAGAAATATTGGCGGCCAAGTCCCAATCGATATTCAGTGACTACGGGAAATAGCTTTACCAGCTCTTTAAAGTAATCGAGGGCTGCATCACTTCCCTGTACGCCAGCTAGGCTTCGACCATAAATGACTTGGGCTTTACGATGATTCACGTCAAGCTCGCGAGCTCGGTTGGCATGAGAAAAGGCTGTGGTGTAATCGCCTAAGTTAGTTAAAGCCTCTGCCAGGATAACGTGAGATTCCACGTCTGTGTCGTAAATACTCAATGCACGCCGAGCATACTCGACAGCGGCTTGATCATTTTGTCTTCTCAATTCAACCAAGGCAAAGCCGCGATAGACCTCATAACTTTTTGGTGCGACGCCTTGAGCGCTGATAAGCACCTGAGCCGCGGCCACAAAATTATACCTCTGAGAATAGTAATCCGCGAGTACGACATAGGCCTCTATCAATTTCGGATCTGCCCGAATGGCTTTGTTCAACCACTCAATAGCTTCCGTGGTGAGACTTAATCTCCACAAACATTCGGCCGCCTTCATTGCAGCAAGTCCACTTTTGCTATCAACTTCAAAGGCCGCTTTAAAATGGGCCTGGGCAGTGTTGCAGTCGCCCTCTCTAAAAAACTGATCCCCTTCTGCAATCAACTGGTAGGACTTAAACTGAGCTTTGCTGAGAGCCTTTGTTCCGCCAAGTTGAACGACCAAATTTTTGGCTGTGGAGTTGGTTGAGTCGAGCTCATAGGATCGCTGTGCCGCTTTTAAAGCCTCTGCGGAGTTGCCTTGTTGCAAGTAGATTTCAGCCAAACCCAAAAATCCTTTAGACAAAATCCGCCGCGGTATTCTCTCCTTAGAATCGACTGCGGATTTGATAAGTTCCAAGCCGCGCTGAATGTTTCTAAAGTGACGGGACTCTAATAAGCCCAATTCAATCTTTGAAACTTCGTGGCTCGGCGAACTCTCTAAGACAGCCCGATAGATCCGAGCAGCTTCCGTATAATTTTCGAGCTTTGTGTAAAGCTGTGCCTGGTAAACAAAGGCACGTATCCACTGTGGCCAGAGCTTCTGCGCCGAGGCCAAATAGCCAACAGAGGTCTGATAATCACCGGCCGCATCCGACAGTATCGCCATAAAATAGTAGAATGGGATGGGTGGCGCCGCTCGGTCGCCATAAGTTTCTAACACTGTACTTGAGAGGCTTCTCGCTTCGTCAAGTCTACCTTTCAAGATGAGATCTACGACCTTACAAGTTGAACCGTGCATACCGGCGCCATCCGCGGCGCTTGCCATCTGGGTGATTGTTGAGATGGCCCTTAGGTCTTCAGAGTCCTGAAAGCTAAATGGCCAAAGTTCATAATAGGCAAGGCAAAGAAGACCCATAACTTCCGCATTACGCGAATCAGACTCAAGGACTTGAACTAATTCATTTTGGGCACGCATATAACCGCTGAAGTTATCACGCAAATATTCACCAACTCCGCGAGAAATTTTCTCTCTCAACTGATCGGCACCTAGCGAAGACCCCTCGTGTCTTGGGACCAGCAGATGTATTCTTTCGTCTGGTATAGGCTCTGGTGCCGACATGAGATAAAAGCCAACACCAATAATTGCTACGGCTAAAAGCGCAGGTAAAATTGAGCTTTTTCTGGTTTCGCTCTTAACTCGCTTTTTTACATCCACCATATCAATGACGTCTTCAGAATCTCCCGCTTTTCTCGCTTTCTTGCGACGATCACCTTTTGCTTTTTTACTTCGCTTGGGTTTCTCTTCTTTGGTGCGTTTAGCCCTAGGATCCGTTGCGATTTGGGTTGGATCTCCTTGTGCAGGCTGGGACCGCCAAGCCTGTTGTCCCGCAGATTCATTTGGTGGAGACTCTTGTTGAATCGAAGGCTCTTTTTCATTTGGCGGGGGCGATGTGACTTGGTTCTCTTCCTGGTGAGGAGCTTCTGACTCGTTCACATTATTGAATCGAGCGCGGGACGACCTTGAGGCATCAACTTCGGGTCGATCCGACAGCACCTCGAGCAAGCGATCATAAAATTGAGGATCCTGAGATATCGGATACCAATTTGCGCCGGGATACTCCGATATAAGCTCGTCGCCTCCGAATTTACCTTGTCCTATGCGCTCCAGGACTTGCTCGGTGGTGTACGGCCCCTTGAGAAGGCCTTCAGCATTTTTGACGATCCAACGTCGACGTTTTTTTTCGCTCATTTCAACTCTTCTATACTATCTGAATGACGAGCTGTTTCCATGGGCACTCGACCACTAACTGAATCCATTTTTTCTGGTTCCACGATGGTATCTAGGTCCATTTTGGAGCCAACACTTCAACATATTGAAATTATTATATTTTGTGGTCTTTGATAAGTGCTGGAACCAATACGGAACTAAATTGAATTTTGCGCTGCGCACAAAAATCCCTTTATCCCTCAATGATTTGGATTTGAAAGAAATTCCTGATTGGCATCGCATTTGCTCTTAAGTCGGTTCGTTAAATCGTTTTCCGGGGGGAAAAACATGAAAGCTCACTTTTTAAGCATTATCACCTTAGTCGTTGCCAGTTTCTCGTTTGTATCAAGCGCTGCTGTTGAAACTAAAAGTCTCGCCATTGGCGACATTCAATATCAAGAAGGCTCTTGGGTTGTGCAAATTAGTGGCAATTTGCCAAACCCCTGCCTTAGCGCCCCCCGCCCTCTGTTGATTCAATCAAAAGAGGATCCACGCCTTATGACTTTGACTGTTGTCGCTGATGGAACAAAGCAAATGTGCGCTCAGGTCGTTCGCGGCCCTTTTAAAATTCGCGTAAACTTGAAGCATCTTATTCAACGATCTGAAGTGAGCATTGATGAGCACGAAGTTTACACCATCAATGCTCGAAACTTCCCTTTCTCGGTGAAGTTTGAAGGTAAAGACGTCGTTCAATTTGACGTTTTGCCGATTGCTGCCGCCCTCGAGTAGTTCATTTAATTTTTGGTGTTTTTCCCCAAGACCCGAGATTGGCCCCTCCAAACTCGGGTTTTTTTTTGGAATTTAGGCGATTCGATCGATTTCAGCGCCCAGGGCTCTTAGTTTATTTTCCATGCCCTCATAGCCCCGATCGAGGTGATAGATCCGATTTACAACGGTCTCTCCCTCAGCAATCAAACCTGCAAGTACCAGACAGGCACTCGCTCTTAAGTCGGTGGCCATAACCGGAGCACCCTTTAGTTTTCCGCGAGTCCCGCGAACAATAGCCACTCTGGTCTTTGGAGTAATATCCGCTCCGAGCCTCGATAGCTCTTGCACATGCATAAACCGATTTTCAAAAACAGTCTCGGTGATCACGCTCGTACCAGTAGCTTGGGTCATCAACGACATAAATTGTGCCTGAAGATCGGTGGGAAATCCGGGATGAGGAGCCGTTGTCACGTCTACACCACACCAGTTCGAAGCCGGCTGAACTGTCATTGAAGTTTCTGTGGTCTCAATCTTAAAGCCGCTCTCTCGCATTTTACTGATGAGTGCATCTAGGTCATGGGGCCGGCATTTATCTACGGTCACCTGTCCACCCGTAATCGCACCAGCGATCAAAAGGGTGCCCGCCTCGATCCGATCCGCAATGATGTCTTGTTCCGCCGGCTTGAGTTTTTCAACTCCGTCCACGGTGATAATGCTTGAGCCCGCACCCGAAATTTTAGCACCCATCTTGTTGAGGTAGTTGGCCAAATCGACAATCTCGGGCTCTTTCGCCGCATTTTCGATAATGGTCCGCCCCTCTGCGAGGGCCGCTGCCATAAGAATGTTTTCAGTTCCCCCAACAGTGACAGATTCAAAAATCAAACTGGTTCCCTTAAGGCGTTTGGTCTTTCCAAAAACATACCCAGAATCCAAGTTGATCTCCGCTCCCAGCTCTTTAAGCGCTTCTAAGTGCAAATCGATTGGACGAGTTCCAATCGCGCACCCACCTGGCAAACTTACTTTGGCGTGTCCATATTTAGCGAGGAGGGGCCCGAGAGCTAAAATACTCGCTCGCATTTTTCTAACTAAATCATAGGGCGCTTCCATCTCTTTGGGGCGACTCACATTGACCCGAAAGGTGTTGCCTTTAAACTCTGTTTGGCAACCTAAATGCTCAAGGAGTTGTGCCGTTGAGTTGACATCGACCAAGCGAGGTACGTTGTGAAAAACATGTTCACCTTCGGCGAGAAGACTTGAGAAAAGTATCGGAAGTGCGGAGTTTTTCGCTCCGCTGGCACTGACCTTTCCAGAAAGCGTTTTTCCCCCGCGCACCCTCATTTTATCCATACTGATTTCCTTTAAAAAATGACCCCCGGATAATGGCATATCTATAGGGAATTTGAGAATAAAAAAGCTTTCCTGCCCATGGCTGGCATATTGCAAAGTGGGCTTATCGACTTCAGATCTCTCTAAGAGCTTTGGGCGTGGAGCAATATATGCGATTTCTCGTGGAGTTCAGTATTATGGCGGGCCCAATTTCGGCACTGGGCCCCGACGTTTCTAAGCAACTCCGAGGCTGCGGGTCCTATGATTTCTAGAACTGGCAAACTCTTTTTCATACTTTGCCTTTTCGCCGCTCAAATGAGCGCTGGGGGCACATCTCAGACTCCAAACTCTGGCTGTGAG
>JAPKGD010000610.1 GCA_026648125.1 Bdellovibrionales bacterium
TGGCGATCAAAGGAATTCATCAAGCCCTTGCGCTGGGTCGGATGAGACAGATCGGTGCTGGTTCGATCCAGATAACGATGTTCGCGCTGATTGCCATAGCTCAGGAGGCAATCGTAGCAGGCGGCTTCACAGTCCTCACGAGCGCGAGGGGCACGGCGCAAGTCTTCACCTGTATCTGGATCAAAGTGGCACAAAAACAGCGCTTCACGGGCGACCTGTGCCAGCGCATCAGGATCATCAACCAGACGACGCAGCACCCCTGCGCCACCTTCTGCCGCCTCATAAAATAATAGGCTCTGGCGGTTATCAACATCCGGCAGGGGTTCCGCTGCCAGCTCATTATCTTCAAGCTGATAGACTGTTTCGATGGCGTGTTTGAGCGCAGCCTGCAAAGAAGCCATTTCAGTCGTATCTAAAGCAATCAATGGCTCAAAAAGCAGGCAGTTACGATTATCTTCTACATAGGGAATCACGCGGCGCACCCGCTCAGACATCGGATCGCTGGGATCGCCCTCGATCTGGTCATTACTCGCCCAATAGCCGCGCTCAATATCCAGTACAAAGCCATAGATATTTTTATTCTTACGTCGTGCCCAACCGAGATTAATGCGCCAGAGGGTTGCAGTCTGAGCATAGGTCAGCCGCGCAATCTCACTTTCTCCATGCCGTATCAGTGCAGTGCGAATGTCGGGCTGCC
>JAPKGD010000611.1 GCA_026648125.1 Bdellovibrionales bacterium
CTCGACCGGCTCGGCGGCGATGGTGGCGGCGAGCGCGGCTTCGAGCGCGCCGAGCGGCTCCTCGATGTCGGTGGGCAGATGCACGTCGGAGGTCAGGCGGTCGCGCGTCGGCGAGGGCTCGAGCAGCAGCGCGGCGACCTTGTGGCCGAGCCTGTCCGAGGGCACGACGTAGGGGCGGCCGAGCGGGAACACCACGACGCGGCGCAGCACGAAGGCGAAGAGTTTGTTGGGGAAGTTCGCGATCACCCCCTCGAAGGCCTGCTGGATGCGGAACATGCAGTCCCAGATCGCCCAGTGCATCAGCGGCGCGTCGGCGCCATGGCGGCCTTCGGACTCGAAGCGCTTGAGCGTGGCGCTGGCGAGGTACATCAGCGACAGGATGTCGCCGAGGCGGGCGGAGAGCTTCTCCTTGCGCTTGAGCGCGCCGCCCATGGTGCCCATCGAAAGGTCGGCGATGAAGGCGAAGGCGGCCGAGAAGCGGGTGAGCTGCTGGTAATAGCGCCGCGTCTCGGGCGCCACGTCGCCGGGCACCTTGACGAAGTGCGAACCGGTGAGGCCCATGATCAGCGCGCGCGCGGCGTTCGACACGGTAAAGCCGACGTGGCCCCACAGCGCCTTGTCGAAGGCCTTCATGTCGCCCTTCTGCGCGGAATGCATCTCGGCGAGCACGTAGGGATGGCAG
>JAPKGD010000612.1 GCA_026648125.1 Bdellovibrionales bacterium
TGCGGCTTCACAATCTCCATTGGATAATATTCTTGCCTCTTGAATTGCCATGCGCTCTTTATCAATCGATTGTATTGGTACTGCTTGACTACTATTTTTTCCATCTGGTCCAATGGTTTGAGTCGAGTTCATTTTAGAACTGGAGATTGATGCTTCATATTTTGTTTGGTACCAAGCACTTCCTTGTAATTCTTGAGCACAAAATTGCAAAGAAAGACAGACTGTCGCTGCAAGCATTCCTCTCGCTGCTCCAATATGTGCCCCTTTTTCTGCGATTTTGGAATCAAAACCAGAAGCTGCATAATAATAAGCAGTGTGAGTTGATATACTTGCTGCCAATGCAGTTCCTGCTGCATAAGTACCAGTAGCCGCAGTTACTGCAACGCTCTTAGCAACGATTCCTCCTGCTGTTGTTGCAGTCACCGATGCTCCAAGGGCAACTCCCGCTTGCCCCCATGCGACAGCTAATCCAGCAGTACCGCCAATAACCGCTCCTACAGCAGCTCCTTTAATTGCTCCATCCCATGTTCCTTCTTTGACATAGCCGATTACTCCTCCGACAAGTGCGCCAATTCCAGCACCTAGCCATCCGAATTCACCAAGAGGATCCCTGATGTTTACTGGGTTCTGA
>JAPKGD010000613.1 GCA_026648125.1 Bdellovibrionales bacterium
GCACCGGTTTCACCCGTTGCGCCAGTTTCACCAGTGGCGCCGGTCTCACCCGTTGCTCCGGTCTCACCTGTTGATCCAGTTTCTCCTGTCGCTCCGGTCTCGCCAGTTGATCCGGTTTCGCCGGTAGCTCCGGTCTCACCAGTTGATCCGGTTTCGCCGGTAGCTCCGGTCTCGCCCGTTGATCCAGTTTCACCAGTAGCTCCGGTCTCTCCTGTTGATCCGGTTTCGCCTGTTGATCCAGTTTCTCCTGTAGCGCCGGTCTCACCCGTTGCGCCAGTTTCACCGGTTGCTCCAGTTTCTCCGGTAGCTCCGGTTTCACCAGTTGATCCAGTTTCACCTGTGGCACCAGTTTCACCTGTCGCTCCAGTTTCACCTGTTGCTCCAGTTTCTCCAGTCGCTCCGGTTTCACCTGTTGCGCCGGTCTCGCCTGTTGCACCGGTTTCACCCGTTGCGCCAGTTTCACCAGTGGCGCCGGTCTCACCTGTTGATCCGGTCTCACCTGTTGATCCAGTTTCTCCAGTGGCTCCGGTCTCACCTGTTGATCCAGTTTCACCAGTGGCGCCGGTCTCACCTGTCGCTCCGGTTTCACCCGTAGCGCCAGTTTCACCAGTGGCGCCGGTCTC
>JAPKGD010000614.1 GCA_026648125.1 Bdellovibrionales bacterium
GCAACAGGAGAAACCGGAGCAACAGGAGAAACCGGAGCAACTGGTGAAACTGGAGCAACTGGAGAGACTGGATCAACGGGTGAAACTGGTGCGACTGGTGAAACCGGAGCAACTGGAGAAACCGGAGCAACGGGTGAGACTGGAGCAACAGGAGAAACCGGAGCAACTGGTGAAACTGGCGCAACTGGAGAGACTGGATCAACTGGAGCGACTGGTGCCACTGGTGAAACTGGATCAACAGGTGAAACTGGAGCGACTGGAGAGACCGGAGCAACAGGAGAAACCGGTGCCACTGGTGAAACTGGAGCTACTGGTGAGACTGGATCAACAGGTGAAACCGGATCAACTGGAGAAACTGGCGCAACTGGTGAAACGGGAGCGACTGGAGAGACCGGAGCAACTGGCGAAACTGGAGCGACAGGAGAAACTGGAACTACAGGAGAAACTGGAACTACAGGAGAAACTGGAACTACAGGAGAAACCGGAGCTACTGGAGAAACTGGAGCTACTGGAGAGACTGGATCAACTGGAGACACAGGAGCTACTGGTCAAACTGGTGCAACGGGAGAGACAGGAGCTACTGGTCAAACCGGTGCGACAGGAG
>JAPKGD010000615.1 GCA_026648125.1 Bdellovibrionales bacterium
CGCACTTCCGATACCTCCAGCAAGGGTCACCCCTCACCTTCGCAGGCCTACGGAACGCTCTCCTACCATGTACGCCTGATTCAAGCCTCCTGCTTGAACCATCATTCCCTCCACCGGCCAACTCGACCAGTTTTGGGACGCTTTGGTCTCGGCCGCGCTGGCGCGCTTAACTTGGCTTGCGCCAAGTTAGCCTCGCCCAGCTTGCGGCTTCAGGCAAGCAGCTTGAATCAGGCGTACATCCGCGATTTCGGTGCACAGTTTGAGCCCCGTTACATTTTCCGCGCAGGACGACTCGACCAGTGAGCTATTACGCTTTCTTTAAAGGGTGGCTGCTTCTAAGCCAACCTCCTGGCTGTCTGGGCCTTCCCACTTCGTTTCCCACTTAACTGTGTCTTCGGGACCTTAATCGGCGGTCTGGGTTGTTTCCCTCTCGACAATGAACGTTAGCACCCACTGTCTGTCTGCCGTGCTCGCACTTTCCGGTATTCGGAGTTTGCTATGGCGCGGTAAGTCGCAATGACCCCCACAACCATTACAGTGCTCTACCCCCGGAAGTGATACACGACGCGCTACCTAAATAGCTTTCGGAGAGAACC
>JAPKGD010000616.1 GCA_026648125.1 Bdellovibrionales bacterium
CTCCTCCCCCTTGCGCTCTGCGCCCGCCGCAAGTCGGGGCTCTCCGTGCGGACGGTGGAGTTCCTCGGCGGCTCGACCATGGAGTTCGCGACACTCCCGGTCCCGGAATCCAGGCCGGACCTGATCTCGCTCGCGATGGATCATCTGATCGCCCTCCGCAGCGTGTGGGACGTCCTCTGGCTCGCCGAGCTGGACGCCGAGGACATCGCCACCGTCTGGCTGCTCCAGGAGGCGCAGCGGCGCGGTCTCGCCGTCGACTCCCACATCACCGCGCTGTGCCCCTACCTGCCGCTCGACCGGCCGTTCGAGGAGCTGTGGTCGGGGCTCTTCGACAGCAAGGGACGCAACGCGCGGACGCGCAAGACGCGCGCCGCCGAGAAGACGCCGGGGCTTGAGTTCCACCACTGGAGACCGGGCATCGATCTGTGCGCGACGCTCGAGCAGATCGCCGCGCTCGAACGGATCTCGTGGAAAGGGCAGGAGGCCGTCGGTCTCTTCACCGGCGCGGCGGGGGCCTGGAACAGCGACCTCATCCGCACCTATGCGGACCGGGGCATGTGCGACCTGCGCTGGGTGACGATCGAGGGGCAA
>JAPKGD010000617.1 GCA_026648125.1 Bdellovibrionales bacterium
ATTGACCTGTTTCCCATCGACTACGCATTTCTGCCTCGCCTTAGGGGCCGACTCACCCTGCGCCGATGAACGTTGCGCAGGAAACCTTGGGCTTACGGCGAGGGTGCTTTTCACACCCTTTATCGCTACTCATGTCAGCATTCGCACTTCCGATACCTCCAGCATCCCTTACGAGACACCTTCGCAGGCTTACGGAACGCTCCCCTACCACGTGTCAAAGACACATCCGCAGCTTCGGTTCATGGCTTGAGCCCCGTTACATCTTCCGCGCAGGACGACTCGACTAGTGAGCTATTACGCTTTCTTTAAAGGATGGCTGCTTCTAAGCCAACCTCCTAGCTGTCTATGCCTTCCCACCTCGTTTGCCACTTAGCCATGCATTTGGGACCTTAGCTGGCGGTCTGGGTTGTTTCCCTCTTGACACCGGACGTTAGCACCCGATGTCTGTCTGCCGTATATCACTTTGCGGTATTCGGAGTTTGCTATCGCGGGGTAGATCGCAATGACCCCCCCAACGATTACAGTGCTCTACCCCCGCAAGTGTCCGTACGACGCACTACCTAAATAGTTTTCGGGGAGAACCAGCT
>JAPKGD010000618.1 GCA_026648125.1 Bdellovibrionales bacterium
GGGAAAGCCGCAAGGAACTGGGAGTGTTTCGACAAGATTGTTGAAACACTCAAACAACTTGAAAGCGATGAAACGCTGCTGATTCAATCAGGCAAACCCGTTGCGGTATTTAAAACTTATCCTGATGCACCACGGGTTCTGATTTCAAATTCACAGATCGTGCCTGCATGGGCAAACTGGGACGAGTTCAGGCGGCTCGAATCGCTCGGATTGACTATGTACGGTCAGATGACTGCGGGTTCGTGGATTTACATCGGTACACAGGGAATTTTACAGGGAACTTACGAAACGTTTGCAGAGTGCGCCAGAAAAAATTTCGGTGGTTCGTTGCAGGGCAAATTTGTCCTTACCTGCGGTCTCGGCGGGATGGGAGGCGCTCAACCGCTTGCCGCTACACTTAACGGGGCGGCATTCATCGGTGCTGATGTTGACAAATCGAGAATTGAAAAGCGAATTCACGATGGTTACTGTAATATACTTTCCGAGAACCTCGACGAAGCGCTCGAACATGTTTTAAGTGCAAAGGAAAAGGGTGAAGCGCTATCGGTCGGGCTTGTGGGAAATGCGGGTGATGTGTTGCCTGCAAT
>JAPKGD010000619.1 GCA_026648125.1 Bdellovibrionales bacterium
ACCTGAAACCATGGGCCTACAAGCAGTCGAAGCGTAGTTGCCCGGACTTCGGTCCGCGGCAGCCGTGACGGCGTGCCTTTTGAAGAATGAGCCAGCGAGTTAGTGGTATGTGGCAAGGTTAACCCGCGAGGGGAAGCCGGAGCGAAAGCGAGTCTTAATAGGGCGCATAGTCGCATGCTCTAGACCCGAAGCCGAGTGATCTATCCATGGCCAGGCTGAAGCCTACGTAACAGTAGGTGGAGGGCCGAACCAATGTGGGTTGAAAACCGCTTGGATGAGCTGGGGGTAGGGGTGAAAGGCCAATCAAACCCCGTGATAGCTGGTTCTCCCCGAAATGCATTGAGGTGCAGCCCCGGAGCGCTGACGGGCGGAGGTAGAGATACTGAATGGACTAGGGCCCCTGGCGGGGTGCTGAATCCAGCCAAACTCCGAATGCCGCCCGGCGAAGCCCGGGAGTGAGGCCGCGGGGGATAAGCTCCGCGGCCGAGAGGGAAACAGCCCAGACCGCCGGCCAAGGCGCCCCAATGCCGTGAAGTGGAAAGGATGTGGCCCCGCGCTGACAGTGAGGATGTTGGCTTAG
>JAPKGD010000062.1 GCA_026648125.1 Bdellovibrionales bacterium
TCCCGCGAGCGCCTTAAGCTGATCTCTTTAAAAGCCCCTACACTTCCGCCGCTACAAAAACCAAACAGCCTATCACGAAACACATCATTTCTGATCTAGCCCGTACTTTTCAGTGAAGTAGTGGAGTCGGTTTGGGGCAATGTCGAGTCGGCGGGCGGCTTCCGCTTTGGAGCTGGAGATTCTCATCACGTCCGCCATCATCTGCCGCTTCTTTTCGTGAAGGTAGCGGTCGATTTCTTCTAGCGTTCTTGGGTCTTCGATTTCTCTTCTTTGGTACAAAAGAGCTTCGAGGTCTTCAGCCCGCACTATCTCGCTGTCCGAGCCGATCAAATGTCGCTCAACAACCGAGCGAAGCTCGCGCACGTTGCCTTTCCATGAATATTCGCGGAACACTTCAAGACAGCGGCGATGGAATGAACGGGCAAAACCGTTCTCTTTGCAGACTTCCCGCGTGAAATGAATAACAAGCGGCTCAATGTCGTCGGGTCGAGAACGAAGCGGCGTAGTTTCTAAAATCACTGAACTCAGTCGATAGTAGAGGTCTTCGCGAAATTTCCCCTCGGCAATTAGTTTTGGCAAATCGCGGTGGGTGGCTGCCACGATACGCACATCAACTGAAATCGGACGCGTAGCCCCAACGGGAGTGATCTCGCGCTCTTGCAGAACGCGCAGGAGTTTTACTTGAAGATCAAGACTCATGTCGCCGATTTCGTCGAGAAAAATTGTTCCTCGATGGGCGAGTTGGAATTTCCCTGCCTGATCGTGCGTGGCCCCAGTAAATGATCCCTTTTTATGGCCGAACAATGAAGAATCAAGAAGCGATGCTTGTTCTGCCGCGATGTTGACGGCAACAAAAGGACCGCTCGCTCGGTCGGCACATTTGTGAAGCGCACGCGCTACAAGCTCTTTGCCTGTGCCGCTTTCGCCGTAAATGAGTGTCGTCGCTTTTGATGGAGCGATCTTTTCGATCTGACGGGCCAGCTCATAGAGTTTTTCTGAGCGTCCGATCATTCCCATTTTCTTGATGAAGTCTTCTTTCTCGCTATGGGTAAGATCATCGTCGTTAAGCAAGCGGAAATTCTGCTCGTATTTTTCACAGTAGGCGGCAACAGTTGAAAGCAGCACTTCGTTCTCAGAGTTCTTATCAAGAAAATCCAGCACGCCAGCTTTGAACGTCTCGCGCATTACATCGCGGTTGTCGTCGAGTGAATAGGCTAACATTTGTTGGTTGGGCTTGATCTTTATGATCTGAGCCACCGCCTCGGCACCCGACATCCCGACCATGTGATAATCCATCAAGATGAGCGCATAATCTCTCTTGGCCGCTTTGATGGTGTCGATGGCCTCTTGGCCCGATTGTACGGTTTTAACATGATATCCCTTCGCTCTTAGAAGGGCTTCGTTCGCCATCAAGTTCTCTCTGTCGTCGTCCACGAGGAGGATGCGGTAACTCATGGGCTTACCTCCAAGCGGGGAAAATCTAAAGTGAATGCGGTGCCGTTCTTATTGGATGAAACGGCGATCTTCCCGCCATATTGTTCGCAGACCTGTTTCACAACGAAGAGTCCGAGACCAGTGCCCTTGTTTCCTTTGGTGGTGAAGTCGGCTTCAAAGATTCGAGATTGAAGTTCTGGCGGAATCCCACTGCCCTCGTCTCTCACAAGAACCGAAACACGGTCACCCTTTGGTTCTACCTTAAGTGACAGCGTTGATCCTTCAGGGCTCGCCTGGATGCTGTTGGTACATAGATTTTCGATAAGGCGACTCAAAGCTGGCGCAGGGATCGGACTTACGCAAGACGATTCCGCATCGACTTGAAATCGGATGCGTTTTTCAAATGCTTCAGGATCGGTCAATAATTCCGAAGCCAACTTGCGCACTTCTTTGGCAACATCAGACGTTGAGGCGGTGTCGGTAACTTCGCCAAGTTGCCGCTTGTAGATGAGCTTCAACTGTTCAGCATAGCTTGATAGCCGTTTAAGATTGGAGCGAATGTTTGCGAGCGCTTCAGGATTAGCACCACCCTGAGCCTCAAGCAAACCCAAGAGGCGCTTCATGCGGGCCACAGGATTTAGAATGTCGTGGCCAATTCCACGAAGTGTGACCAATGCCCCTTGCTCGCGGGCTTGGGATTCGAGGGCAATAATATAATCCTTCATGCCGAGGAGTGCGTTTCCTACTGGTGCAATCTCAGAGAAGGGCACTTTGCGATATTCAGATTGATCTTTTGGATTCTCGGAAATCTTTTTTGCCCAAGCGGTCAGTGTCGAGCTGACTTCACGAATGGACTTCATTGTGTTGCGATATGCTCCGAATCCTTGGATAAGCATTCCCAAGATCACGGCAAGCGCAACGCCAAGAACAAGCGGCCAGTCTGTTTGTGCTGCCTTTTCAATATGAAGATAGCCCCAGAGGTGCTGCCTTTCATCGTCAAAGTAAATGGGTTTTTCAAAAACGATTCGTTGCTTGAGCCATAAGCGGCAAGGAGTTGGGTCCGTACACGAGGATAGCGATTCCTCTCGTAAATCACCAACCCAAGGCGCACGGTTCTGATCGAGAAATAGAAGTCGGTCATTTGGTTTGAGACCAAGATTTTTTCTGAAGCGAAGCTCGGTCGCGCGGACATCGCCAGAAAGAATCTCGGTACGTCCCGACGCGATGGCTGATGCTGAGATAGTTTCAACTTCGCGGGCTGCATCTTGGAACATCAAGAAAAGTGAAAGCGATCCTGTCAGACACAGGGTGAAGATGATTCCACCAGTTGTCCAAGCAAGAGCTTGTCGCTTTACGTTTTGTTCCAAGGACTCAGGTTTCATCGCATTCTTACCTTAGAAAATAAAATCGTCTCGTCCGAGTTTGGAACTTCCGACAGGTCAACGCCTGGCTTTGCAATGGCAAGGCTAGAAAAATGGAAAAGCGGTAGAACGTGACCCGCCTCTTGAGCGCGAATGATGATTTCTCTCATGCGGGCGGCGCGATCCGCTGACGTTGGCAGTCCGCGAGCAGCGCGAAGTTGTGCGGCAAAATCTGCCGCACCATCACCCGATGGAATGAACGGCGGCTCTCGCTCTATAAAGAAAGACATTGCGCCTTCAAAATTTGGATCAGCTACGGCGATTTGTACGCCAAAAATGTCGAAGTCGCCGAGTTTCATGCGATCACCTGCTTTAGAAACAGGGATGACTTCGATTTTAGCTGGTTGTCCCGATACCGCAGAGATAACCTTCGCCAAGTTCTCGCGCATTCCCGCAAGAACTGTCGTGTCGAGTAGTAGAACTATGATCGGGCCTTTGCCACGCCACTTATCGACAGAGGGGACCTTCGGTGGCTCGCTGGAATAAAGCTCATAGCCTCGCGGAAAAAATTGTTCAGCATTGGTGAATCCAGTGAGTCCACCTAATAAAGATGAGCTGTCCACCTTCTTTGAAAGCAACTTTATGAAATTTGCTCCGTCGTTTTTTAGAAATCGTTTTGACGGATAGAGGCTATAAACCTTGTCGAGACTGCGTTGCCAAGTTTTGAAGCCCTTGCTCTTTAGTTGATCGAGGGTTTCTTTCGACATAAGCGAACTACCAGAGGTTAGATTCGGCCAGTCGTCTTTGTCGAAGGTGGTCATTAAATCAACGCCGTCTTTTGGGCGTTTGATCTCAACAAGTGCGGGCATCGCGCTTGTGTAGGCATACCAATTTTTATTTGCTTCTAGCGTCAGCGAGTCGCCTCGATTTTCTTTCACAAAGAATGGCCCGACTGTTTTTGAAAGATTGAGGCCGTCACTCTTCAGGGCCAGAAGGCCATACATTGGTTCAGTCAGCTTGAGCAGAAGTCCGCTCTCTGTGGCCGCGCCCTTGGTTACAAAAACCAGTGTGCGCTCATCAGGGGCCTCGATTTTCGTGACGGCTTCAAACAGTGCTTTGAGATCGTTTCCATAGAGACGTTTAGCTCGTTCTAATGCCGTCTTATATTCCGCAGCTTTGACTTGCGAGCCATCTGACCAGCGTAGATCTTTACGAAGCGTGAACGATACTCGATCAGGCGGAAGAATCGTCCATGTCTCGGCCAAACCCGAAACAACCTGACGCTCGTTATTGAACACGACGAGCGGAGTAGAAAGGGCAATAGAGAGTTCGAGATCAGCCATCGACAGGATGTGGGCTGGATCGACCTCCTTGGCAAAATTCATGTAGGTTCTTACGCTTTTCGTATGCACTGATCCCTCCGAGGCGGCAAATGCCAGATGGCTACTTGCCAGCAGACATCCCGATAGAGCTAGGGGCACCAGCGGCAACCATGTTTTCCATTTTCTCATCCAAGACATAGACCGTTCCTTTTTCATCAACCGCGATCACTTTCACGAGTGCTGCAAATTGGGGATTCTCATTCAGAAATTTCAAGACTTGCTTGTGAGCCACAACCCTCTGTTCGAGTGGAAGCTCTTCGATCAAGTGCAAGCCCTGCGGTAGCTCCCCAGCAAACGCAAAAAGACCTGTTACACTTGCAAGCGTGAATAAGACTCCTTTGATTGCTTTGTTACGCATATATCCCTCCTTTAACCCACAAAATGCGGGTGTTGGTTTCGTTTAGACACATCTTCAGTTCGGCCCCAGAAAATTTCTCGATACTTGGGGCTTTTCACTCTTGCCACGATTCGGTCGCCGACTTGAAAAGTCTGTGCGTTGAACGCAGCAAGATTCAATTCATTAAATAATGTCTGGTGCTTCTGCCACTTACGGCACACTTCAATCTCTGTCGCAGTCAGAATCTTCACTACTTCTGGCATCGTCTCTTTGTAGGCATATGCCAACGAATGAGCCGCAGGGCTTGCACTCACACCTTGGTTGCCAGAATGGAGAGTGGCAACCTCGGCGATAGAATCAAACTGGATTGCGGAGTGGGCGGTACGGAAACATTCGTTTGCGGCGGAGATGATTGCATCCTGTAGTTCAAACGCTGAAGCATGGCCCGCGACGAAATTTCCGCGTTCATTAAAGAGCAGCGTAGATACACACGCGCCGTTGTCGGTACTACCGAGAAGAATACGAAGATCAGAAAATTCGAGGCTGGTGTGCCGATCCCTCTTCCATATTAGGAGGGACTTCGGCCAAAGTGATTCAGGCACCACATAAAAAGGGCCGCCATTTTCCCAAGTTGTGAGGGCAACGTCGCGTTCGATCAGCTCAAAGTGAGCGATTCATGAACCTACCTTTCGCGCTCTGATTGACGCCTGTAAGCTGGACCTCATCAACACGGGAGGTTCAGATGATGACAAGTGAAAATCGAATCGAGAATGAGCGGGCCTGGCGCCAGCGAGTCGCCCGGGCAGGCGCGTATCGTGGGAACATTAAGGATTTCTGTCAATCCGAGGGGATTTCGCGCGAGGGGTTGCGGTATTGGCAAAAGAAGATTTCAGCCAAAGGGTCGCGGCCCGTGCGAGTCCCGGCTGTTTCTCGATTTGTCGGAGTGGAGATTGTGGACCCCATACCAGTGGTGGCGCGGCTCCCCGATGCCAGCTGGGTTGCGGAGCTCATCCTTAGCCTTCATTGCGGGGGTGAGCGATGAAGGGTCCTAAGGACTTCAAGGGGGTGTTTATCCACAGGGAGCCTGTGGATATGCGCAAGGCGATCAACGGCCTTTCGGAAATTGTCCAGGACGCCGGGATGGGTGAGTTGATGGGTCCCTACCTGTTTGTATTCGCGAGCCGGCGCCGGGACTTGATTAAGGTGCTCTACTTCGACAAGTCGGGTTTTGCGCTTTGGCAAAAGCGGCTGGAGAAGGCGAAGTTTCCATGGCCCAGGAAGCATACGGACAACGTGGTCAAGTTATCTGGTGAGCAGTTTACATGGCTGCTCGACGGCTATGACGTTTGGAAGATGCGGCCGTTTGCTGAACTTAATTTTGAGAGAGTTTGTTGACGGGGCCGGCGCTATAGATAAAATCCAACTTATTGATGGCGCCTGAAATTTTGTTCGACCAAATCACTGATCTTAGAAGCCGCCTTGATAGTGCCGCGACCGATTTGGCTCGCGAGCGCGAGTTGAAGCAATTTTACGCTGAGGAAAATTCTCGTCTTCACGAGATGATCCGGGAGTTCAAGCGCCATCGCTTTGGGCCGAGATCCGAGCGATGGCAGACGGAAGAGCCGCTGTGCTTCAACGAGGCCGAGGTTTTGGCGGCGCAGGCTAAACTTGAAGGCGACGAGATTGAGACGGAGGTCAAGCCCCATACCCGGAAACGGGGCAAGCGCAGGCCATTGCCCGAGGGCTTGCCTCGGGAAGTGGTGGTCATTGAATTGCCAGAATCTGAGCGTATGGGCGAGGATGGCAAGCCGCTTAAGCCGATCGGTAAAGAGATCTCCGAAAAACTTCACTATGAGCCGGCAAGCCTCAAGGTGATCGAATATCAGCGCATTCGCTATGGTCAGGATTCCGGCGACACGGGGGTTATCGCTCCGCCGGTGGCGTCAATTATTCCGAAAGGCTACGTGACGTCGGGGTTACTGGCCCACATCATCATGCAGAAGTACGGCTACGGGATGCCTCTTTACCGTCAAGAGGATATGTCCAAGCGTCTTGGATTTGAAATCCCCCGCTGCACAATGGCCCGCTGGGTGATTGAAGCGGCGCTGGAGTGCCGGCCGATCTGGAATATTTTTGAGGAACGGTTGATGGCGTCAAATTATGTGGCTTGCGACGAGACCTGGACGCAAGTGTTAAAGGAAAAGGGCCGCAAGCCTGAGGCGAAGTCGTGGATGTGGGTGCGGGCAACGCCATCGGACGAGCGGAAGATCATACTTTTCGACTACGATCCTTCAAGGTCGGGTGACGTAGCGAAGCGGCTATTTGCCGAGTACGAGGGCATCTTGCAAGTCGATGGTTACGGGGCCTACGACGCCCTCGAAAAACAACAAGGCCTGATTCGAATCGGCTGCAATATGCACGGTCGGCGAAAGTTTGAATCGGCGTTTAAGATCGGCTCCAAGAGCGGCCGAAGTCTGGCTTCGGAGGCGATGAAATATTACGGTCGTCTTTACGAGATTGAAAAAAGGGCCCGTGAGTTGACCTGGGAAGAGCGCCATCGGCTTCGACTAGAAGAGTCGACTCCGATCTGGGACCAATTTAAGTCCTGGGCTATTCTAAACCAGAACAAGGTTCCACCCAAGAGCAAGATCGGCCAGGCTTTTCACTATTTCCTGAACGAGTATCCGTATCTGACCGGCTACCTTCAGGACGGGCGTCTTGAAATGGACAATGGGTTTGCCGAGCGGGCGATCACGACCTTCGCCGTCGGCCGCAAGAACTGGCTCTTTAACGACAGCGTCGACGGCGCCGAGGCCGCAGCCTTCTTCTATAGTATCATCGTCACGGCAAAGATTAACGGGAATGATCCGCAGAAGGCACTGACGAAGCTGTTTGATGGGGTGCCGCAAGCTAAAACGGTCGAGGATTTCGAGCGGATTGCCGATCTCATTCTCTCACGGCCTACGGTTCACTGACAAAGACCGTTCATGAATCGCTCACAAATCAACTACCGAGAGCCAGTTCAACCTATATTTTTTTCAGACGACACCTTTCCTTTTGCAGAATCAAGACGACACTTGTAAAAGATACAAATGAGATTCATTTTGCTTATACTTTTACATTTTTTTTCGTCGATAGTCTTTGCTTCGATTCAATCCGATGGTTTTCTAATTCCGTCAGAAGTACATGGGCTGCCTCTCGCTGCACCTGAAAAAACTGTTTTCAAAATTGAAATCGCGCCAGGAATGCATGGGACGGCTTTCGCTATTTCAAATGATTTGCTAGTGACAAATACACACAACATAACCCAGTGCCTCCGAGACTATAACCTAGTTGATGCAGGCTATTCCAATGAGGCTGGGCCGCTTATTTGCAAGTCGCTAAGTGTTTTGCTTGCAAATAGAAAAGCAAATCTAGCGGTTTTCCTTGTAGGGTCAAATCCTCGACACAATTCTGAAAATCTAGACTTTGCAATAATTAAAATTCCAGGGCTAAATGCGAGACCTGTCAAGCTTGTCGAAGACAAACTTAATGCTA
>JAPKGD010000620.1 GCA_026648125.1 Bdellovibrionales bacterium
GGCGTTCCGTACATCATCGTCTTCCTGAACAAGTGCGACATGGTCGACGACGAGGAGCTGCTGGAGCTCGTCGAGATGGAAGTGCGCGAGCTGCTGTCGAAGTACGACTTCCCGGGCGACGACATTCCCATCGTCAAGGGTTCGGCGCTGAAGGCGCTCGAGGGCGACCAGTCCGACATCGGCGAGCCGGCCATCTTCCGCCTGGCTGATGCGCTGGACAGCTACATCCCGACGCCCGAGCGTGCGATCGACAAGCCCTTCCTGCTGCCGATCGAGGACGTGTTCTCGATCTCGGGTCGCGGCACCGTGGTGACCGGTCGTGTCGAGCGCGGCATCGTCAAGGTTGGCGAGGAAATCGAGATCGTCGGCATCAAGCCGACCGTCAAGACCACCTGCACCGGCGTGGAGATGTTCCGCAAGCTGCTCGACCAGGGTCAGGCGGGCGACAACGTCGGCGTGCTGCTGCGCGGCACCAAGCGTGAAGACGTCGAGCGTGGTCAGGTGCTGTGCAAGCCGGGTTCGATCACCCCGCACACCCACTTCACCGGCGAGATCTACGTGCTGTCGAAGGAAG
>JAPKGD010000621.1 GCA_026648125.1 Bdellovibrionales bacterium
ATACCGTCGAAGGTGGATGGTAGAAGGAGCGCAGCGCGCTGCGTACTTCGCGTTCGTTGTCGCGCACCAGTGCCGGCTTGCGTTCGAACCAGCGGATTTCCAGCCGGTGTCCATCGCCGAGTTGTCGGCGGCCGGAACGTCGATCGGGGAGGCGATGTCGTGGGCGAGCACGCGGCCGAGTGCGCCGCGCAATGCGACCCGCTCCACCGCCTCGACGGGCACGACCACGCGCTCGATGATCTCGCGCGCCCGGGAGACCGGCAGCGCGGTCGGGTCGTAGTCGGACAGGCAGCTGATCGCCTCGGCGAGGGTCTGCGGCACGCTGGTGTTCACCCGGATTCCTGTTCGCTCAATTCCTGCGGCGTATTGATGTTGCGGAATGCCGCTGCGTCGTCGAATTCGACCTCGACCACGCCGAGCGGCGCGTACCAGGCGTCGATCTTGCGCCGGCCGCTGGCGAGAAAGCCTTCCAGGTCGGCGAGCAGCGAGCGCTCGACCAGCGCGAACACCGGATGCGCCTGCTCGCGGGTGCGCGCGACCGCCAGGCGCGCACCGGGC
>JAPKGD010000622.1 GCA_026648125.1 Bdellovibrionales bacterium
TGGGTGAAGAAGGGCCTCGACTCGCTCTCCGAGCAGGAAGATCTCGAGATGGACCGGCTCGATCTCGCCTTCGACGTGCGAGCCAGCTCCCGCCTCGGCTGTCAGGCGAAGGTGGGCGCCGAGGACGTCGAGGTGTGGATCACCGAGGAGTCCCTCAAGGCGTACATGGACGAGAACCCGGACGAGCGGAAGAAGCTCGAGGCCGAGGGCAAGTGGCCGCCGGCGAAGTTCAGCTGAGCCCCGTCAGGCCCGCCCACGAAGGTGCGTCGGGGCCTCGTCGTCGTCGTTGACACACCGGGGCGCAGACCGTACAAGCCCCGCGCCTCGCCCAGGTGGCGGAATTGGTAGACGCGCTAGATTCAGGGTCTAGTGCCGGAAACGGCGTGGAGGTTCGAGTCCTCTCCTGGGCACTGAAGGGAATCGGTCGAAAGGCCGGTTCCCTTCGTTCTTTTCAGGGGTTCGCGTGAAGCGCCTGCTGAGCACCCTCCTCCTCGCCGCCGCCTGCCAGCCCGTCGCCGAGGACGCGAGCGGCGCCATCGGCCCGATGACGT
>JAPKGD010000623.1 GCA_026648125.1 Bdellovibrionales bacterium
ACTACAATGCCCGGCACAGGGGGAAGCGAGGCCGCGAGGCGGAGCCAATCCCTCAAAACCGGGCCCAGTTCGGATCGCGGGCTGCAACTCGCCCGCGTGAAGCCGGAATCGCTAGTAATGGCGCATCAGCCACGGCGCCGTGAATACGTTCCCGGGCCTTGTACACACCGCCCGTCACATCATGAAAGCCGGCCGTTCCCGAAGCCGGCCCGCGCGAGCGGGCCTTCTACGGAATGGCTGGTGATTGGGATGAAGTCGTAACAAGGTAGCCGTAGGGGAACCTGCGGCTGGATCACCTCCTTTCTAAGGAGACGGGGGCGCGCCCCAAGCGGGCGCGGCCCCGAGGTCGACGGGCCGCCCGAGGGGCGCCGCCCGCGCCCCGCAGCCTTCGCCGGGCCCCGGCGCGAGAGGGGGCATAGCTCAGTGGCAGAGCGCCTGCTTTGCAAGCAGGGGGTCGCCGGTTCGAGCCCGGCTGCCTCCAGGGATTTGCCCGGGCCTGTAGCTCAGCTGGTCTAGAGCACGCGCTTGATAAGCGCGGGGTCAC
>JAPKGD010000624.1 GCA_026648125.1 Bdellovibrionales bacterium
CCCCGATGATCGCTTCCAGCAGGTCGGGCGGCAGGTCCAATGCGCGAAAACAGCGACGTAGCGCCGCCAATTCGCCTTTGCTGATGACGCCATCGATTCCGGCCACGGCCACGAGCAAGCGACCAATCGCACGCCGTCCATCGACGTCCAGGACTGCCTGAAGTCGCTTCCCCAGCCCGCCGACATCCGACCCGGTTTTCAGAAGCAGCTCTCGAAGCGCTTCCAGCCGGCGACGCTCATGCTCGTTGAGCTGAAAGCCCGTTTCGATCTGTCCCATCACGCGCCCAAGCTCCGCGTCATCAATTCGACCGTCGGCTTCCGCGATCTCGATGCCCAAACGAAGGATGCATGCGGCACCGCCATACCGCCGGTAGTCGGGTTCGCCTTCGTACGCGTGCGGGAACACGGCCAGGAGATCGTCCCAGGCGTAGTTTCGTCCCGTGAGCCGAACATCGGGCTCGACCGCGAATCCAGCGTGCTCTGCCGTCGCAGATATGCTCTGACTCTGCCTGGCGGTCAACTTGGCGCGCTGTTCGAAGCCG
>JAPKGD010000625.1 GCA_026648125.1 Bdellovibrionales bacterium
CATCGAATCGCTAATCGGTGTCGTGAAGGGTAAATCGAAGAACGTGAAGAACTGGAACTATCATCCTCGGACGGGTTCCAAATTGAAGCGTGACAAGGCTCTTCGCTGGGCGGCGACGTCGATCCAAGCGCATCGTCCGAAAATGCGCCGAGTATACGGGGGAAAGGACCAGATGAATGTCTTGATAAACAACCTTAATTCTATTGACCCAGTCAAGATCCCAGCTTAACTAACATGGAGCCCGATCAAACCCTAACGAAGTATCGGGACAAGTCCCACATATTTCTTTCCGTTAAAGAGATAAGTTTCGTCAGAAATGCTCAACCCTTGACACTCACTGATTGAGCAAGTGTAGGTTCCATCTTCCATTCCTGTTTCATAGTTCACAGATTTGAGAAGAAAATTAGTTCCCGCTTTTGTGACATAGAGAAGTTTGCTTGAGGCCTTGTTGACCAAGAAAGCTTGATACGTCCCATAGGTAGGTACATTTAGTTTGAACGTCCCATTTTTTAATAGGTTGAGATTGAGTA
>JAPKGD010000626.1 GCA_026648125.1 Bdellovibrionales bacterium
CCTGCTGGCGCGGCAGGTTGGGGTTCCGGCGATCGTGGTTTACCTGAACAAAGTGGACATGGTGGATGATCCGGAGCTTTTGGACCTTGTGGAGATGGAGGTGCGCGAGCTTCTGACGTCCTACAAGTTCCCCGGCGACGAGATACCGATCATCCGGGGCTCTGCGCTGATGGCGCTGGAGGACAAGAACCCGGAGCAGGGCAAGCAGTCGGTGCTGAAGCTGATGGAGGCTGTGGACAGCTACATCCCGCAGCCGAACCGTCCGAAGGACCGTCCGTTCCTGATGCCGATCGAGGACGTGTTCTCGATCTCGGGCCGCGGCACGGTGGTGACGGGGCGGATCGAGCGCGGGATCGTCAAGGTGGGCGACGAGGTCGAGATCGTGGGCCTGAGGGACACGCAGAAGACGGTGGTTACGGGCGTGGAGATGTTCCGCAAGCTTCTGGATTCGGGCGAGGCGGGCGACAACATCGGTGCGCTGCTGCGCGGGACGAAGCGCGAGGAGGTCGAGCGCGGGCAGGTTCTGGCG
>JAPKGD010000627.1 GCA_026648125.1 Bdellovibrionales bacterium
CATTGCCTGTACCAACCCAGAGCGTGCCGGAGCGATCTTCATAAATAGCATTCACACGATTATGGCTAAGGCTCTGTGGATTCTTCGGATCATGGATAAAATGGGTAAATTGTTCTTTCTCACGATCAAAGCGACTAAGCCCGAAGCCCCACATTCCAACCCAAAGCGCGTGATTGTGATCTTCATAGATTGCCCCAACAACACCAGGTGACAACGAGGTTGAATCAAAAACATCATGTTTGTAAACGGTGAATTCGTAGCCGTCATACTTATTCAACCCAATTTGAGTGCCAAACCACATGAAGCCTTGATGGTCTTGCAGGATGCAATACACGGTGCTTTGCGAGAGTCCATGCTCCAGACCAAGGCGCTCGAATTTGATTTCACGATTTTGGGCGAGCACACCAGTCCCTATTGTCAGCACGAACAAGAGGCACAGGCGCAAAATTCTTCCGCCTGTGACTCTAAGGACTGCAGAAAACAACGTGGCGACGAGTCTCATAGAGATCCACTCAGGTCATTT
>JAPKGD010000628.1 GCA_026648125.1 Bdellovibrionales bacterium
CTGGCCAGGGCGAAGATGTTGTTTCTGACAATGTTTTCCTTGCCGTAATGCTGGTGGAAACCGCCGGTCTTGGTACGGTAGACCACATTGTTTTCGATCAGCATGTTGCTGGTGCCCTCATCCGGATAGATCCCCCAGCCTCCATACTGTAGCTTGAAGCGGGTCTGTAGCTCAGCTGGTTAGAGCACACGCTTGATAAGCGTGGGGTCGTAGGTTCAAGTCCTACCAGACCCACCAGCGATTTGCGGTGGTGGGGCAAATCGTGATCGGGGGTGTAGCTCAGTTGGGAGAGCGCCTGCTTTGCAAGCAGGAGGTCATCGGTTCGATCCCGTTCACCTCCACCAATCAGTTGCCAGTTGCCAGTTGCCGGTTGTTGTCATGGCCGGCGCTTGACGACTGACGATTGTCGGTAGGCTGTTTGGATCTTTAACAATTTGGAAGAAGTAAAGTGTGTCGATTCGCAAGAATCGATGCATGGGTTGTGATTGTATCTACTCTCATTCCGTGGCTG
>JAPKGD010000629.1 GCA_026648125.1 Bdellovibrionales bacterium
CTACGTCGAGGGACACGCTCAGCCGTTCGGAATCCATCACGGCCTCTGGATGCACCGTGATCAGCCAGTGGTCCTTGACGACATCGACAAGCTCTACGCGAACCCGCATTGCGTGCGTCTGCTCAAGCCGCTTTGCGACACGCGATCAACCAAGCGCATCAGTTGGCTGACGAACGCCACGATGAACGGCCTGGGGCCACCGCCCTCGTTCGAAACGTCGAGTCCAGTCATCCTGATTGCCAACGAATGGCGCTCGATCAATGCCAATGTCCGGGCTCTTGCAGATCGGGCGATCATCGTGCACTTTGACCCGTCTAATGAGGCAGTGCACCGCGAGGTCGCCAGCTGGTGCCCTGATGACGAGGTATACACATTCATCGGAGCGCACCTCAGGGCGGCTTCATTCGTGTCGATGCGCTGGTATTCCAAGGCCCTGCGCCTGCGACGGGCTGGGTTCCACGACTGGAGGTCCATCGTCCTTCAGATGATGCTCTCGGATCGGATGCTCT
>JAPKGD010000063.1 GCA_026648125.1 Bdellovibrionales bacterium
GCATTCTCAGACAAAAATCCAAATCCAGGATGAATCGCATCGGCACCTCGGCTCAACGCATGTTGAATATTGCTTTGAATATTCAAATAGCTCTCGCCTACAGCCGATTCTCCTACACAAGCTCGTTCGTCGGCCAATCGCGCTGCAAGTGAATTAGCGTCCGCTTCTGAGTGCAAAAGCAGTGTTTCATGCCGAGTTCCTGACAGGCCCTAATGATTCGCACTGCAACCTCGCCACGATTCGCAATCGCAATTTTAGTAAAGGACCGCGGCTTTGCCATTAGCTCTTTGCCCTCCACTTAGGCTCTCTCTTCTCGAGAAACGCCTTGAGACCCTCTTGTCCTTCCTCAGAAACCCTTCGCTCCGCAATCACGCGGGACGCCTGATCGCGCATCTCACTCCAGGGAAGGATCGAAATGTCGTTCATAAGCTTCTTTGCAGCTCTCACGGCTCCCGGCGAACACTTAAGCAAGTTTTCCACAGCTGAAGTCACAAAATCTTCTGCTTCAGTGAGGGGGCCCGAAAAATGCACCAAGCCCATTAGCTTAGCATGATCGACTCCAAACATTTTCGCGGTGAGCATCACCTCTCGCGCCATGCCCTGAGGCACCTTGCGTAAGACCCAGGGACTAATTACTGCCGGAGCAATGCCAATCTTCGCTTCGCTAAAGCAGAACTGGGTCGTACTTTCGGCTGCGACCACATCGCATACGGCCACGAGTCCCAAACCTCCGCCCATCACGTGACCATGTACGAGCCCGATGAGCGGAGTTCCACAAAATGCCATAGCCTGGTACATATCAAAGAGACGGCGAGCATCATTCAAATTCTCTTCGAGCGTGAAGTTGACCATTGAACGCATCCATTCAAGATCGCCTCCGGCAGAAAAGGACTTCCCATTGCCTTTTAAGATAATGGCCGTTCGATTAGGATTTTTCTCAAAACTCAAAAACAGATCCGTGAGTTCAGAAATCATTTCGGGGTTAAAAGCGTTGTGCTTCTCGGGCCGATTGAGCGCAACCGTGGTAACTCCATTATTTTCACTGACCACAAGATGTTTCATCAGCACCTCACATCCTGAAAACGCCTTTAGTCTTATTTGGCCATTGTTTATTGCACGATGCACTCAGGGCAAGCGCAAGAACTCGTCGAGTATCTGCAGGATCTATCAAGCCGTCATCCCAAAGTCGCGCCGTTGAGAAGTAAGCTGAGCTTTCCATTTCATACTTTTCTAGCGTTGGCTTTTTAAATTCCGCCTGCTCCTCAGGGCTCATGGTTTTGCCCTTCGCCTTCATTTGATCTTGCTTTACGGTCAATAAAACGTTGGCCGCTTGCTCACCGCCCATCACCGATATTCGGGCATTGGGCCACATCCATAAAAACCTGGGCTGATAAGCTCTTCCGCACATTCCATAATTGCCAGCCCCGTAAGAGCCACCAATGATCACGGTAAATTTGGGGACCCTGGCATTGCTCACCGACATGACCATTTTTGCGCCATGCTTGGCGATGCCCTCGTTCTCATATTTTTTCCCGACCATAAAGCCGGTGATGTTTTGTAAAAATATGAGCGGAACTTCCCTCTGATCACAAAGCTCAATAAAATGAGATGCCTTCATGGCACTTTCGCTAAATAGCACTCCGTTATTGGCTACGATTCCCACGGGGTAGCCCCAAAGATGAGCAAATCCTGTGACGATCGTTGAGCCATAGTTCGCCTTGAATTCATGAAACCGACTGCCGTCCACAATGCGTGCGATGACTTCTCGCACATCGTAAGGAATTCGCGTATCTTTAGGAATTATTCCGTAAATCTCTTTCGCATCGTAAAGTGGCTCATCTGGCGCAGCCCGATTTATCTTCATGGGCTTTTTGTGATTTAAGTTGGCCACGATGCTTCGAGCAATCATTAACGCTTCTTGATCATCAGCAGCGAAGTGATCAGTCACACCACTCACTTCACAGTGCACCTCGGCTCCACCAAGAGCCTGAGGATCGACTTCCTCTCCCGTCGCGGCCTTAACTAATGGGGGGCCGCCAAGAAAAATTGTCCCGTTACCTTTAACAATAATGTTTTCGTCACTCATCGCGGGAACATAAGCGCCACCGGCCGTACAGGAGCCCATAACGACAGCAATTTGAGGAATTCCCTCTGCCGACATCTGAGCCTGATTATAGAAAATGCGGCCAAAGTGGTCCCGATCCGGAAAAACTTCAGATTGAAGAGGCAAATAGGCGCCCCCGCTATCAACGAGATACAAGCAGGGTAGACCATTCTCTCGTGCAATCTCCTGCGCACGAAGGTGCTTTTTCACCGTCATCGGGTAATAGGTTCCCCCTTTTACAGTGGCATCATTGGCGACAATCATGCACTCAACACCGTGAATAATACCAATTCCTGTTACAATTCCGGCCCCAGGCGCATCGTTCTCGTATAAGTCCCATGCAGCAAGTGCCGAAAGTTCCAAAAACTGCGACCCTGGATCAATCAATCCCTGAATACGCTCACGCGCGGTCAATTTATTGCGCGAACGGTGTCGGGCAATTGCCTCTTCCCCGCCTCCACTTTGAACTCGAGCAAGGCGATCTCGCCATGTTTCAATTAGGCCGAACATGGATTTTTGATTTTCACGAAATTCCGCGGAATGGGAGTTTACTTGGCTAACTAGCTGTTCCATAGACTCCCATTTCTATCGACCGACATTTGAAAATACAATGAAAAGCGCCCTTTTAACCTGGTTCTGGCAACGTCGCCATTCGCCTCCATCGGATTTGAAGACGCACTTCACCAAGACGTTGATCCTCAGGTCCCCAGAGCCACACTGCGATTTCTTTGGGTTCCGAATTTGCCGTCAGAGCTTGACGCATCCATGCCTCTCGCTCCTCTCCACTCAACTCGCATCGCATGGCTACTACGGAGACCATGGGGCCACTTAATTTTAACTCCGCTCCTTGGACGGAAAGCCCCTCTAAGTCAGGCCAATGCCGCCCAAGCAGGGTTCGAACCATAAATTCCGCGAGCGTAACAAGTGTCCCCGCTGCCCGATGGGATCGTCGTGGAATTTCGAGACCCACTCTTTCGTCAGACCATTCGGCCACTTTATAGTCCGAGCCCAGCAGGTCTCTTTGCCAAATTCGTGACGCATAGCTTAAAATGTGTTTTGCGAGCCTCGGTTCCTTACTCTCTAATCTTTGCGCCCAGTTCTCCGGTGGTGGGATTCGCTCAATCCAACTGCGCCACGACATAATATTCACCGTCCTTAAGTTGAGAATTGTTCATTTGCTCGCTAGGATGCCCCTTGAAACATCTCTATCAACTAATGGATAAAAAATGAAATATCTGAGCGTAATTATTTTTTTGAGTGCGATGTCTTGGACATGGGGATTAACCAACCGAGAGCTACCCATTAGCGAACGCGTACACGTGGGAATTCAAGAAGATTTAAAACGTCTCATCTCTGACTATATTCAAGAGAACTTACCCAACTCAAAAAATTTACTTTTTGATCGTTTTTATACCGAGTCTCTGGATGACAATAAGGTGAAGGCCTCCTTCACCTATTCCTTTGAAGACGAAGACGAGCAAATTGGACAGGCACGAGTTCAGATTGAAGGTTATGCTGTTTTGAACCGTGGCCAAGAGACAAATGAAACCATTGAATGGACCTTTGATGAGCTTGTGATTTTAAACAATCAAGTGGACTTTAAAGAGCCACTCAAAGTGAATCCAAGCGGTTCAACTGTTGAGCAATAGTCAGTGAATTTTACAACTCAGCGCTATCTTCAGGTTGATGAAGAAGGGTATTGGATCAGCGAAGGTCTGCGCATAACGGACGAAGAATACGGTCGCGAGCTCCTTGAGAAAATTGGAGTCACAGAGCGCGGATCGTTTTTTACTGAAGTCGACGGTGAGCGCATTTGGATTGAAGCCTTTGATGAGCCCTTGGTCGCCCGCTTTGTCGAAAACATAGAGGGTCAGCTCGTACTTTCCTTTCCTTATCAGCTTAAGTCACCTCTTAAACTCGAATCGCTGACTGTTGATGAATGGGATCGCTTTCACGGCCGAACTGAAAACGGGGTGCCATTTGTGCTCTCGCGCGCGGCTCAGGCGACCTTGTTTGAGGCCGTCGATGAGTTTGACGACGACTCGCTTTCTTTTGCAGGTCAAAGACATGTGCTTCCCGCCTGGCTTCAATTAAATGATAAAGTTGCGGATCAGAGTTTTTGGACAAATATCTATCGCACAGAAGAGCCGGGATGGGAGATGGGGCGAGAATCGGCGATCCTTCCTGAGATTCTTCCCCAGCTTAAAATTCCGCGAAGTCGAATTCTTGTTTTAGGTTGCGGCACTGGCCATGACGTCGCGTTTTTTGCTAAGGCCGGACATATCGCCACAGGAGTCGACTTCAGTGAAGAAGCTATTCAAAGAGCTCAAGCAAGCTACTCGTCGCTAAATGACATCCGTTTTCTTCAAGCGGATGTTTTTAAACTTCCGACAGAGTGGGCAGCTCAATTCGATGTGGTTTTTGATCACACCTGTTACTGCGCCGTAAATCCAAATCGAAGGACGGAGCTAGTCACTGTCTGGAAGAGGATGCTTGCCGAAGGCGGACATCTTCTTGGATTCTTTTTTACGAGAGACAAGGTCAAAGGCCCGCCGTGGGGTGGCAGTGAGTGGGAAATCCGTCAGCGCCTAAAGAATCATTTTGATTTTCGCTACTGGACGCGCTGGAGAAAGTCTGCTCCAAAGCGGCAAGGATATGAACTGGTTGTGTGGGCTCAGAAAAAAGCTGGTATCTAAAATCCAAGGCTGGCAGGGGTTCGACGACCAATCCCTGTATCCTGGCTGACCACTTCAAGCTCAGTAATCTGTCGATTAAGCCACTTCGACATGGATGCATCTTCTTGGCTAATTCCTCGGCAAAGAGATAAATTGCCCGCAAGAAGCTCCGATCGAGAAATCTTATTGTCACGATAAAGGGCGGCGAGCTTTCGCAATTCAGCTCCAATGATCTGGACAAAGTATCTTTGGGCTAAACTCTTGCTCACCGCAACCGGTTTAACAGTCTGAAATTGATTTACAAAATAACCCTCAGGGGGCGAATCCGTACCTAGGGCAACCAATCTCGAGCCGAAGATGTCGCTATGTGAATATACAGCATAATGTATCTGTTTGGCTTTACGTGGGTCTGCGTTTGGCAATTCAAATCTTACGTTTTGACGTCCGTCTTCTGGAAGTCGAAGCACCGTGAGTTCACGGTCATTGAGGGCAAAAAACCAAATTTGCTCGCGTTGGTCTCGACCTTTTAATCGAGTTGACCCAACAGCCAAACCACCCTGTTGAAAAATCTGGCTTGGAGAAGATTTGGCTTCGATGCTTTTAATCTCGGCAACACAACGAAGAATATTAACTTGGTTAAGATTGAGTTCCGAAGCCGATGCGGAATTGAGCATCAGCATAAGCAATGCAATCACAGCGACCCTCCCTACTTAAAGAATTCTGCAATTCGTAAGCCCGGTCGGCCCCAGTTCATTGAGAGGAGTCTGCAAAGAGGTTGGTCAGGGATTTGTCGTCTCTGACATCTGTCAATTTCCTGTACGGCACTCTGATTTTGAGTCTTTAAAAAAGGATGGGGCCAACCTTTTCGGTTAGCCCCATAAATGATCGGATTGGATTCCCGGTAAGCCGGATTCTGTTTCCAACGCACAGCCCGACCGCTGTGTGCCTTGAGGCCGCCATTCCTCTAGGAGACCCATTACTAGGCCCCTCAAGCGATCTACCCGAAGACTTCATGCGGGCCGCACTCAATCGTCTTCCTATTTGATCTTGCTCCGCGCAGAGTTTGGCTGCTTTCACTCCAGCGGCTCCCCCAAGGCTTCCCGTTCCCAGCCTTGGGCTCAATGCCCTGGACCTTCTCTCTGTTCCACTGTTCCTCACCTTACGGTGGAGGGGCGTTACCCCTTGCGCTACCCTATGGAGTCCGGACTTTCCTCGTTCACCCAGACCAAAGCCCAGGATCACGCGACAGCCGTAGAATCCGAGCGGAAGATACCACAAGTAGGTGGTCAATCTCCAGTCCCAGCCCTACGTCTAACCATAAAGTCTCCATCATCCTGGTGCGGGTAACCCCGTTTGAAACCGTCGCGGGCGACACCGGGGTGATAGTGGATGCGCTGGTGAAAAACAATACCGCGCCGGTCAGCATCGATCCCGGGGTGTTGGAATTCGTCTATACCGACGTACCCCAGACGCTGCCCATCGTGCCCACCCGGCTCGATACCCTTACCCAGGTGGGCACTACCCCCGCCGCGGACACCTTGCGCTGGAAATTCACCGTTCCCCCCAGCGCCCGCGCCGGGGAGGTGGCGGTAACGGTTCGACTGACCTTCGGCAACGGCTCCTTAGGGCCGATTTCCCGAACCGGTTTCTTCAACATCAGCAGCGGCGCTAAAATTGAGTATGTTGTCGGCAGTCTCATGCCCGATTCCGTGGTGAACGGGCAGTTGGCAGCTTTCCGGGCCAGCTTCATCAACACCGGCAGCGCCAATTTCTTTGTGCGGGCGGATAGTTCTTACCTGCAATTCAGCGATCCTCAGCATATTTACCGCGCCCCGGTGAACGGCAGCTTCGTAATCCGGGGAACCCCCTTCCAGCAAGTTCCGGATACCAGCGAGATCGCTTTCCAGGCGGATTCCATCAGCGCCGATTTCCTGGCCGGCCTCTACGACGTCGCTTTCCATGTTTTCGGCGACCTGCCCAACCAGGATACTCTGACCGCGCTGGATAGCACCTTTGCCGGCCAATTGACCGTGCTGCCGGAAGCTATCGTGGTAGTGGACTCCGTTTCCGTGGTTCCGGATGCAGTGATCGCCGGGCAGGAGAACGTGCAAATCCGCTATTTCCTGCGCAATTCCGGGCAGTCCGCGGCCAACCTCAACGCCGCCATCGACGTTTTCCGCGACAGCTTAGGCAACGACATCAGCGCGCTCTGGAGCCTGCAAACCCAGTCGCAGAATTTCCCGTTTATCCTCCCCCCCTCCGGCGCGGCCGTGCTCACCCGCAACTTCATCATTTCCGGGGTTCACCCCCCGGGGCTGGTGCGGGCGCATTTGCGCGTGAACTACAACGACGTGCGCAAGCCCGGGGTCATCCTCCTGGCCGCCGATTCCACGGTATATGATTCGGTGCGGGTGATCATCCCTTCGGAACTGTTCGTGGACAGCCTGGCGTTGGTGAATGTGCCCAACGCCGCCAACGGCACGGTCAACTTCAACCAGCCCTATGCATTGAAGCTGGTGCTGCAAAACAGCGGCGAAGATTCCGTCACCAACGTGACCATCCGCCTCTTCAACGACGCCAACCAGACCGTGGTGTTCACCCAGACCATCAGCGATACGGTGCTGGCTCCCGGAGCCAGTTTCCGCCGCGACTTCCCCTTTACCGCCGGGGGGGCCAGCCAGACCCTGCGCTACCGCATGGTCATTTTAGAAGCATTTTCGGTTACCTCTAACACCCCGGTGGCTATCGGGGAGCCCCTGGATAACCGCGAAGACGTAACCGTGCAAGCGCCTACCCAGCTGGCCCTGGCGGCGCAGCTTCCCGGCGGGGAGGTTTATTCCCAGGAGCAGGAATTTACGGTCAGTTTCGATATTGTCAGAAGCGGGCAAAGCCCCTTTGGCAACGGTTCGGTAAGGATTCAATTGCCGGCCGATTACACCCTGGTTTCACCCAACGCCCAACTGCCCATCGGGCCGGCAATTCTCAGCGGTAGCTGGCAGGTGCAGGCTTCCGCGGATACCACCGCCGGCCCTGCGGACACCATCCGGGTGTTTTATTCTGCCATCCCGCCGGATTTGAATACCGCCGCGCCGGTAATTTTGACCAGCGACAGCCTGGCCCTATTGGTGCGGGTGGTGGAGAGCGGGAAGGTGGAAGTGGCGGATATCAGCATTATTGCCCCGCCGGGCGGGATCGACTCTACGG